>NZ_VWWC01000150.1:0-16911 GCF_011753175.1 Burkholderia sp. Cy-637
TCGGCGCGCGCAGCCGCGCGCGATGCGCGGCCGGCACGGCCGCCTCGAGGGGCCCGGCCAGCCCGCCGCAAAGGGCGACCGGCAAGGCCCCGGCCGGATCGAGCGCCTCGATCATGCGCCCGATCGCCTCGCCCGCCTCGGCCAGCAGGCGCTGCGCCACCGGGTGGGCGCGATGCGCGAACACCACCGGCGCGAGCCTGGCATAAGCGGTCTGGTTCGCCGCGCAGGACCACACCACCAGGCTGTCTCGATCGGCGGCGCCGGTCAGCGCCAGCAAGGCTTCGGCGAAGGCGTCGCGCGGCGCGCGGCCGTCCAGCGCCTGCTGCGCATGCGCGAGCGCGCGCAGCCCGAACCAGGCGCCGCTCGCCTCGTCGCCGGACGGAAAGCCGTAGCCGCCCGCGATCCGGCAGACGCCATCGGCATCGAGCGCGGCCGCGATGCTGCCGGTGCCGAGCGCGACGATCACGCCGGCCTCGCCGCCGTGCGCGCCCAGCACCGTGGTGTAGGCATCGCTCTCGATCGCCAGCGCCGCCACCGGCGCGGCCTCGACGAAGGCGCGCAGCCAGCCGGCGTGGTTGCTGCCGGCCAGCCCGCAACCCAGCACGCAGCCGCGCCAGTCGAGGGCGAGCCCGGCCTGCGCGAAGGCCTCGGCGCAGGCCTCGCCGATCGAGCGCCAGGCGCCGTCGATGCCGAGCGCCAGGCCCGAGGGGCCGCCGGTGCCGCGCCCGAGCTCGCGCCCCCGCGCATCGGCCAGCACCGCGCGCGTGCCGGTGCCGCCGCCGTCGATGCCGATCAGGTAGGTGGGCTCAGTCATCGGGAAATTCTCTCCGGAAGGTGCGACGGGAATGATCATGAACCGGGAGCTTAACCGCATCGTCGCGCCGCGTGCCGCTTCGGCTATGCTGACGGCGGCCCGCGAACGGGCGGACCGACAGGCGAGACGAGGAGAATCGATCGATGGGCGAACGCTGCAACTGGGTCCGCACGGACGCCGATGCGCATTATCACGACACCGAATGGGGCCGGCCCTCGCACGACGAGCGCTACCTGTTCGAGATGCTGATCCTGGAAGGCGCGCAGGCCGGGCTGTCCTGGTCGACGATCCTCAACAAGCGCGAGGCTTATCGTGCCGCCTTCGCCAATTTCGAGGTCGACGAGGTGGCGCGCTTCACGCCCGCGCGGCTCGAGAAACTGCTGCTGGACCCGGGCATCGTGCGCCATCGCGGCAAGATCGAGTCGGTCGTCACCAATGCCCTCGCGGTGCAGCGGATTCGTGCCGAGCATGGCTCGCTGGCGGCCTTCCTGTGGTCCTTCGTCGACGGCAAGCCGAGGCTGAACGGCTGGGATTCGTATCGCGACGCGCCGGCCTCGACCGAGACATCCGACGCGCTGAGCAAGGCGCTCAAGCGCCATGGCTGCAAGTTCGTCGGCTCGACCATCTGCTACGCGCTGATGCAGGCGATCGGCATGGTCAACGACCACGAATTCGGCTGCCCGTGCCGGGATGAGTGCGCGAAGCTCGGCGCCGCGCCAGGCAAGCCGGCGGGCGCCGCGAAGCGGGCGGCGGCCAGGGCCGCCGCGGCAAAACCTGCAGCCACGGTGAAATCCGCTCCGACCAAACGCACCGCGGCGAAAAAATCGGCGGCCTGAGCTTGGGGCGCCACAGCCCGGCGCCATCCCGCCATCCTGTATTCGCCGCCCCAAAGCAAAACGGCGGTGCCCCTCGCGAAAGGGGCACCGCCGTCCGGATACGGACCTGGGAAGCTTAGTGGAGCTTCTTCGGCAGCATCTGGCTGCGCAGGCGCTTGTGCAGGCGCTTCACGGCCGCGGCCTTCTTGCGCTTGCGCACGGCAGTCGGCTTCTCGTACGACTGGCGCTCACGCAGCTCAGCGATCAGGCCGTTCTTTTCGATCGCGCGGCGGAAGCGGCGGATCGCTACTTCGAACGGCTCGTTTTCCTTCAGAAGAATCGTCGTCATGTCGTTCCTAAATTGCTTGATACGGTCAAAAACGTAGCGGCCAAGCGCCACGCACCGGCCTTCCGGGCGTTCCCACGAACTGGCGAAACGAGCGGGTTTTGTGGCCTCGGAGGCCGGAAAAGAGAGGCGGAATGCACCGCGAAACGCTCGGCAACCTGCAACCGGCGCCGCGTTTGACTGCCAGCTTGGACATGCCGAAAACGGCAGAGGCTTGACAGAAATCTCAATTCAGCCCGCCATGCTAGCAGGTAAACATTCGTTCGGCTAGGTGTTTACGACTTTGCCGGGGTGGCGCCGTATCCGAATAACCACGAGGACAATCACGGCAGGGCGCCGCGATGCCCGCCCGGGCGCCCTGCCCTACATCCGGCCCTCGATCCCCCGCACCCGCAATCCCGCGCCCGAGACGGCTTTCATCGCTACCACTGGAAATCGTCGAGGCGGGAGCGAAAATCCCGGAAAAATCGATCCACATCGAAAACTCCCCCTCAAGTTTTTTTTCGGCCCGCCGAAATCCTGCTCTGAGGCGGCCAGCAATGAACGAGTGCACCGCCGATGCCCACGTTGGCTTGTTTAAAGGCTCTCGGCTCACTTAGGAGAATTTCCATGCTCGGAATCAATACCAACATCAACTCGCTGGTCGCTCAGCAGAACCTGAACGGCTCGCAAAGCGCTCTGTCGCAAGCCATCACCCGCCTGTCCTCGGGCAACCGCATCAACAGCGCGGCCGACGACGCGGCAGGCCTGGCGATCGCCACGCGCATGCAGACGCAGATCAACGGCCTGAACCAGGGCGTGCAGAACACCAACAGCGCGGTCTCGCTGATCCAGACGGCATCGAGCCAGCTGTCGGCCCTGACCACCAGCCTGCAGCGTATCAGCACGCTGGCGACGGAAGCCGCCAACGGCACGCTGTCGCAAAGCGACCAGGTCGCCGCCCAGCAGGAAGTGGCCGACCAGATCGCGGAAGTGAACCGTATCGCTTCGCAGACGAACTTCAACGGCAAGAACCTGCTCGACGGTTCGGCCGGCATCGTCACCTTCCAGGTTGGCGCGAACGTCGGCCAGACGGTCACGCTCGACCTGAGCCAGAGCCTGTCGGCGGCCAAGATCGGTGGCGGCCTGGTGCCGCAAGGCCAGAACGTCGGCACGATCCAGGGCCTGTCGCTCGACGCCAACGGCGCCGCCACGACGGCCGCGCAACCGGCCATCACCTCGGTCAGCGTGCTGTCGGACGGCAAGGGCGGCTTCACCTTCACCGACCAGAACGGCCAGGCACTGAGCTCGACGGCAGTCGGCGCGATCTTCACGACCGGCACGGCAGCGGGCACGGGCACGGCGGTCACGAACCTGACGCTGGCCACCGGCGCGACGAGCGGCATGTCGGCGGCACTGGCCAGCGCGGCAGCCCAGATGGTCACGCAGATCAACGCCGTGAACGCGCCGCCGACCGTCTCGAACCTGTCGATCAGCACCGCCACGGGCGCCAACCAGACGATCTTCTCGGTCGCCAACGCGCTGTCCACCATCAACAACCTGCAAGCCACGCTGGGCGCCACGCAGAACCGTCTGCAAGCCGTCGCGCAAACGCAGCAGGCCAACTCGACCAACCTGTCGTCGGCCCAGTCGCAGATCCAGAGCGCGGACTTCGCGCAGGAAACCGCGAACCTGAGCAAGGCGCAAGTGCTGCAGCAAGCCGGCATCTCGGTGCTCGCGCAAGCGAACTCGCTGCCGCAGCAGGTCCTGAAGCTCCTGCAGTAAGGCTGTCGCGGTACTGCTTTGAAAACCCGGGCCGCGCCTTCATGGGCGGTCCGTTCGTGCGACGGCGCAACCTTCCTCGTGGCCGTCGCGCGCTTTTTGTCCTTACGGTGCAGTGTTTTTCGCCGTACCGTTTTCCCGCGGTTTGCCGTAGCATCCGCCACGATCCGCAACGCCATCAGATTCAGATTCGCCTGCGCCATCGACGGCGCCCACGGAGCCACGCGATGTCCACGATTCCCTCGACCAGCAACAGCAGCTCGAACGCGACCACCAGCACGTCGCAGAGCAGCAACAACGCGCTGAACAGCAACCAGGCGCTGCAGGAAGCTGCCCAGTCGATCATCAGCGGCTCGACCGGCAACACCGGGCTCGACGTCAATACGCTGGTGTCGGCGCTGGTCAACTCGAAGGTCGCCGCCCAGGGCGTGCTGCTGTCGACCTCGATCGCCAACGACAACCTGAAGAACCAGGCCTATGCCAGCCTGCAGAGCGCCCTGTCGACGCTGCAGACCTCGCTCGCCTCGCTGGCCGACGGCTCGCTCGCGCAAACCTACACCGCGACCGCCACCGGCAACGGCCTGACCGCGAGCGCCGGCGTCGGCGCGCAGGCCGGCACCTACCAGGTCACCGTCTCGCAGATCGCCCAGTCGCAATCGCTGTCCTCGCCGGCCTTCGGCGCCACCACCCAGCTCGGCACCGGCAGCCTGACGCTGCAGGTCGGCACCAAGAGCTCGACGATCAACATCAGCTCGTCGAACAACACGCTGGCCGGCATCAAGGACGCGATCAACAACGACCCGAACAATCCCGGCGTGTCCGCCACCATCGTGAACGGCACCGACGGCGCGCACCTGGTGCTGAGCTCGAAGGCCAGCGGCGCGGCCAACACCATCAACGTGACGGCCAACGCCAGCACCGACAACGGCCTGTCGCAGTTGAGCGTCACCTCGACGCCGAGCACCAGCGGCGGCGGCTCGTCGATCCCGTCCACCTCCGGCTGGAGCCAGTCGACGGCCGCGCAGGACGCGCAGTACAAGATCGGCTCGGTCAGCGGCTCGAGCGCGACCAATACCATCACCGGCGCGATCGCCGGCGTCACGCTGAACCTCACGCAGGCCGCGGTCAGCAACCCGCCCGCCGCCCAGACGCTGACCATCGCCGCCGACACCACCACGCAGGCCTCCACCATCACCGCCTTCGTGAAGGCCTACAACACGCTGGTCACGACCTATTCGGCGGTCGGCACCTTCAACAGCAGCAACCCGTCGCAAAGCGGCCCGCTGTTCGGCGATTCGACGCTCAAT
Source organism: Burkholderia sp. Cy-637 (assembly GCF_011753175.1). NCBI lineage: Bacteria > Pseudomonadati > Pseudomonadota > Betaproteobacteria > Burkholderiales > Burkholderiaceae > Burkholderia > Burkholderia sp. Cy-637. The sequence continues at coordinate 5,044 of NZ_VWWC01000150.1, forward strand.
TCGATCCAGAACCAGCTCTCGGCGATCCTCGGCGGCGGCGTCACCAACAACGGCGCGAGCGCCACGCTCAAGTCGCTGGGCATCACCATCGCCGACGGCACCAACTCGACGCAGCCGGCCGGCACCCTGGTGATCGACCAGGGCGCGCTGACCACCGCGCTGCAGAGCACCAATGCCGCGGCCACGCTGTTCAACGGCACCAACGGCATCGGCGAGCAGCTCAACAAGGCGATCACCAACATCACGGCGCCCAAGGGGATCCTGACCACCAGCGTGAGCTCGGTGCAGAGCGACCTGACCAGCCTCACCTCCCAGCAGACCACGCTGAACGCCTATGCCGCGCAGCTGACCACGCAATACAACACCCAGTTCACCCAGCTGAACACGCTGCTGGCGCAGATGACGACCAACCAGAACTACCTGACCCAGCTGTTTGGCGGCACCAACAGCGCGGGCGCGCTGGCCACCAACAAGTAAGCGGCCCGGGATACGGAGAAGCGACATGGATCAAACCACCCTCGTCAGGCAGGTTCTCGCGATGACGCACGAGATCGACCGGGCGGTGCAGCTGGCCGACTGGGAGGGCGCCGGGCGGCTGGTGGCCGCGCGCGAGCCCTATCTCACCTCGATCCAGGCGCAGCAGTCGCCCGAGGCGATGCTGATGATCCGCGAGATCCAGGCCATCGACGCCGCCACCATGGCCGCCTCGTCGCACGCGCGCGACGAGTTGCAGCACGAATACCGTGCCGCCATGGGCCGGCTCGATTCGGCCAGGCAGTACAACAGCCAGGCCGCGCTGCGCTACTGAGCGGCGGCCGCCGGCGAACCGGCGGCGAACCGGCCGCGATACGGTCAGACCCGAATAATCACAATTCACGCGCACGAGCGCGTGCTCGTTCACCTCAAGGCCCGCCTCGCGCGGGCTGTTTTTTTGGCGCGGACACCGGCAAATCGATGAAATTGACGCCGGTTTACCGGTCAGTTCCACGCTTCGAGCCGCGCTGCCCGGCCGGATAATTTCGATCATCGCTTGTTCCCTCCCGGGTTTGCCATGTCCGAATCGACGCCGTCCGCCAGCCAGATGCCTGATCAACAGTTCGATGCGGATATCGCGCTGGTGCTCGACAGCGCGCTCGCCAGCCATCACCGCGGCGAATTCGCCGAGGCCCGGACGCTCTACGAGCTGATCCTGTCGGCCCACCCGCAGCACGCGGATGCCCGCTACAACCTGGCGGTGCTCAAGGTGCAGACGGGCGAACCGGCCGCGGCCCTGCCCGATTTCGAGGTCGTGCTCGGCCTCTCGCCGCACAACGGGCAGTACTGGGTCAGCTACATCAACGCGCAGATCGAGGCGGGCCGCATCGCGGCAGCCTGGACCATGCTCGGCATGTGCCAGAAATTCGGCGTGCATGGGCCGGCCGTGGACGGGCTGGTCAATCGCCTGTCGCTGTCGGCCGAAGGCAAGGCGGCGATAGTCGGCACCGCGGCGGCCGGGCAGCCAGTGGCGGCGGCCGCCTCGGCCAGCCCCGCCGAGACGCGCACCGTGACCTTCTCGATCTCCACCGCCACGCCGCAGGCGGGCCAGGGCACCGCCCAGGCCGCCGCGCCGGCCGCCCGCGCCGTGCAGGCGCCGATCGCGCGCAAGCCCACCCCGCAGGATGTGAACCGCTTCACCGCGCTCTACAACAAGGGCCGCTTCGAGGAAGCCGCCAAGCTGGCGCGGCAACTCGCGCAGCGCTACCCCGATCACGCCTGGTGCTGGAAATCGCTGGGCAACGCGCTGCACCAGCACGGCGAGTACCTGGCCTCGATCGAGCCGCTGGCCAAGGCCACCGAACTCGATCCCGCCGACGTGCTGATCGGCACGCTCTACGCCGACGTGCTGCGGCTGGCCAATCGCCTCGTCGATTCCGAGCGCGAATCGCGCCGTCTGCTCCAGATCGATCCGGGCTTCGCCGAAACCCACCGCGTGCTGGGCATGAGCCTGCTCGCCCTGGGCCGCATCCAGGAAGCGATCGTGGCCGGCCGGCGCTCGGTCGAGCTGGCGCCGAACTCGCTGCACATGCATGGCTCGCTGGCGGTCGCGCTCAGCGAACTGGGCGCGACCGCCGAGGCCGAGGCCTCGTTCCGCCGCGCCCATGAGATCGCCCCGCGCGACGCCGCGATGCACAGCAACCTGCTGTTCTGCATGACCCACAACCCGGGGCTCGACGCCGAGCGGCTGTACGCCGAGCACCGGCGCTTCGCCGAGATCCACGAGGCTCCGGTGCGCGCGCGCTGGCCGCGCCACGCGAACCAGCGCGACCCGGAACGCCAGTTGCGGATCGGCCTGATCTCGGGCGACCTGTTCAATCACGCGGTGTCGTCCTACCTGATGCCGATTCTCGAGGCGCTGAAGGACGATCCGACGCTGTCGCTGCACGTCTATCACAACCACACCATCGAGGATTCCGTCACCGAGCGCATGCGCGCCTGCGTGCGCAGCTGGACCATGGTGGCCGGCCTGAGCGACGACCGGCTGGTGCAGCGCATCCGCGACGACCGGATCGACATCATGATGGACCTGTCGAACCACACCGGCCGCAACCGGCTGCCCGCGCTCGCGCGCAAGCCGGCGCCGGTGCAGGTCACCTGGCTCGGCTACCCGGGCACCACCGGGCTGGACGCGATCGACTATCACTTCGCGGACCGCTTCGGCGTGCCGTTCGGCGAAATGGAGCGCCAGTACAGCGAGAAGACCGTCCACCTGCCGGCCGGCGGCACCTTCAAGCCCGCCGAGAACGCGCCGCCCGTCAACCTGCTGCCGGCGCTGCACAACGGCTACGTGACCTTCGGCAGCTTCAACCGCCTGAACAAGCTGCGCCACGACGTGATCGCGGTCTGGGCGCGCATCCTGCACGCCGTGCCGGGCTCGCGGATGCGGATCGGCTCGATCCCGCGCGACGGCGGCGTCGACATGCTGCTCGGCTGGTTCAGCGCCGAAGGCATCAGCCACGACCGCCTCGACCTGCAGCCGCGCGCGCCGGCCGCGGTCTACCTGCAGCAGCACCACCATGTCGACTTCTGCCTCGACACCTTCCCCTACACGGGCTCGACCACCGCGCTCAACGCGCTGTGGATGGGCGTGCCGACCCTGACGATCCGCGGCGACACGCTGGCCAGCCGCGCCGGCGCGGTCTGGATGTCCTCGGTCGGGCTCGAGCAGTTCGTCGCCGACGACGCCGACGATTTCGTGGCCCGCGCCATCGCGCTGGCCGGCGACCTGAAGGGCCTGGCCGCGCTGCGCGGCGGCATGCGCGAGCGCTGCCGCCAGTCGGCGGGCTTCCAGCCCGAGCGCGTCGCGCAGGCCGTCTCGGACAGCTTCCGGATCGCCTGGCGGCGCTGGTGCGCCGGCGAGGCACCGATTCCGTTCACCGCGCCCGACCGCGGCTCGCTCGCCACCGCTGCCACCGAGGCCGTGCCGCGCGATGCCGAAGCCGCCGCCCTCACCGGAGAAGCACGATGAATGCCCTGCCGCTGCGCGCCGTCGAACCCGTCGCCGACGAGCGTATCTATGTGACGCAGCCGCATCTCGCGCCGCTCGCCGAATTCCTGCCTTATCTCGAGCAGATCTGGGACAGCAAGGTGCTGACCAACGGCGGCCCGTTCCACCAGCAGCTCGAGAAGGCGCTCTGCGAGTACCTGGGCGTCGAGCACCTGGCGCTGTTCACCAACGGCACGCTGGCGCTGGTCACGGCCCTGCAGGCGCTGCGGATCTCGGGCGAGGTGATCACCACCCCCTATTCCTTCGTCGCCACCGCGCACTCGCTGCTCTGGAACGGCATCAAGCCGGTGTTCGTCGACATCGACCCGCATACGCTGAACATCGACCCGGCCAGGATCGAGGCCGCCATCACGCCGCAGACCACCGCCATCATGCCGGTGCACTGCTACGGCCGGCCCTGCGACGTGGAAGCGATCCGCCGCATCGCCGACAACTACAACCTGAAGGTGATCTACGACGCCGCGCACGCGTTCGGGGTGCATACCGACGCCGGCAGCGTGCTCGGGCACGGCGACCTGTCGGTGCTGAGCTTCCACGCCACCAAGGTGTTCAACACCTTCGAGGGCGGCGCGATCGTCTGCCCCGACGCGAAGACCAAGCAACACATCGACCACTTGAAGAACTTCGGTTTCGTCGACGAGGTGACGGTGGTGGCGGCCGGCATCAACGGCAAGATGAGCGAGATCAACGCGGCCTTCGGCATGCTGCAGCTCAAGCACCTCGACGCGGCGCTCGCCCGTCGCGCGCAGATCGACGCGCGCTACCGCGGGCAACTGGCCGGGGTGCGCGGCATCCGCTGCCTGCCGCCGATCGACGCGAAGCTCGTCAATCACTCGTACTTCCCGATCCTGGTCGACGACGACTACGCGCTCTCGCGCGACGGCCTCTACCAGTTGCTGCGCGATCACGAGATCCACGGGCGCCGCTACTTCTACCCGCTGATCTCGGACTTCCCCAACTACCGCGGGCTGCCCTCGGCGCATCCGGACCGGCTGCCGGTGGCGCGCGACATCTCGCGGCGCGTGCTGTGCCTGCCGATCTACCCGGCGCTGTCCGACGACAACGTCGATCGCGTGGTGAACCTGATCGCCGGAGCCGGTCGATGACCACGCGCGCCGCGCTGCTCGACATCGCCAGCCACCTGCCCGACACGGTGCTGGCCAACGACGAGCTGGCCGCGCTCTATCCGGAATGGCCGGCCGAAAAGATCCTCGCCAAGACGGGGATTCGCGAGCGACGCATCGCGGCCGACGGCGAGACCGCCTCGGACCTCGCCTTCCACGCGGCCCGGCGGCTGTTCGCGCAAGGGCGCGTGAGCGCGGCGCAGGTCGACTTCGTGATCCTCTGCACCCAGGCGCCCGACTACATCCTGCCGGCCTCGGCCTGCCTGCTGCAGCACCGGCTCGGCATCGGCACCCATGCCGGCGCCTTCGACGTCAACCTCGGCTGCTCGGGCTACGTGTATGGCCTGTCGCTCGCCAAGGGCCTGGTCGAGACGGGCGCCGCGCGCTGCGTGCTGCTGCTGACCGCCGACACCTATTCGAAATACCTGCATCCGCTCGACAAGAGCGTGCGCACGCTGTTCGGCGACGGCGCCACCGCCACCGCGATCGGCATCGACCCGCAAGCCGCCGGCGACGGCATCGAGCCGATCGGCCCGTTCGTGTTCGGCACCGACGGGCGCGGCGCGCCGAACCTGATGGTGCGCGCGGGCCTGTTCCGCGAGCCGCGCAGCGCCGACAGCGCGCGCGAGCACGAGGACGCCTCCGGCAACGTGCGCACCGACGAGCATCTCTACATGAACGGCGCCGAGGTGATGGCCTTCTCGCTGGCCGAGGTGCCGCGCGCGGCCGAGCGGCTGCTGGAGCGCGCCGGCCTCGAGCGCGAGGACATCGACTGCTTCGTGCTGCACCAGGCGAACCGCTTCATGCTCGAGGCGCTGCGCAAGAAAATGAAGATCCCCGAGGATCGCTTCCCGATCCTCGTCGAGCACACCGGCAACACGGTGTCGTCGACGCTGCCGCTCGCGCTCGAGCAGTTGCGCGGCGAAGCTCGTCTCGCGCCGGGCACGCGCGCGATGCTGCTCGGATTCGGCGTCGGCTACTCGTGGGCCGGCTGTCTGTTGAACTGTTAGCAGGAAACGCAATGAACGCATTCTACGAAGGGCTCGCGGAAGTCTTCGAAATCGACGCCGCCGAGGTCTCGCCGGCCCTGGTGCTGGCCGACCACAACTGGGATTCGCTGGCGATCGTCTCGACCATCGCGCTGGCCGACGACTGCTTCGGCGTGCTGCTGAACGGCCAGGCGCTCGGCAACTGCCTGACCGTCGCCGATATCGAGGCGCTGGTCCAGGCGCAGAAGGGCTGAGCTTGGACGCGCCGCTCGCCCCGGCCGGCCGCGAACTGCGCGCCGGCGGCGCCCGCCTCGCCGGCGTGGTGTCCTGCCTGCCCGCGCAGGAGCAGTCGAACCAGCCGTTCGTCGAGCGCTTCGGCGAGGCGGCCGTGCGCGACGTGGTCAAGATGATCGGCGTCGAGCGGCGGCGCCGCGCGGCCGAGCACCAGACCACCGCCGACCTGTGCCGCGCGGCCGGCGAGCACCTGCTGCGCGGCCTGGGCTGGCGGCCGGACCAGGTCGATGCGGTGCTGTTCGTGTCGCAGACGCCCGACTACCGGCTGCCGGGCACGGCCTTCGTGCTGCAGGCCGCCTGGGGGCTGCCGGCCGCCTCGATCGCGCTCGACATCAACCTCGGCTGCTCGGCCTACCCGCAGGCGCTCTGGCTCGGCATGAACCTGATCCGCAGCGGCGCGGCGCGGCGCGTGCTGCTGGCGGTGGGCGACACCATCAGCAAGCTGGTCGATCCCGAGGACCGCGCCACCGCGCTGCTGTTCGGCGACGCGGGCACCGTCACCGCGCTGGAGGCCGATCCCGAGGCGGAGGACGCGCATTTCGTGATCGGCGCCGATGGCGGCGGCGTGCCCAACCTGATCGTGCCGGCCGGCGGCTGCCGCGGCACGCCGACCGACGACGCGCGCCTGGTCGGCCGCTCGCCCGACCATCTGTTCATGGACGGCGGCGAGATCTTCAACTTCACGCTCAGGCGCATCCCGCCGCTGGTGGCGCGCACGCTCGAACTGGCCGGCCACGGCGCGCAAGGCCACGATGCCTTCCTGTTCCACCAGGCCAACCTGTTCATGCTCAAGCATCTGGTGAAGAAGGCCGGCTTGCCCGCCGAGCGCGTGCCCATCAACCTGAACGCTTACGGCAATACCAGCTGCGCCTCGATCCCGCTGCTGATGACGACCGAGCTTCGCGAGGCGCTCGCCACGCGCGCCATGCGCCTGGCGATGTTCGGCTTCGGCGTCGGCTATTCCTGGGCTTCGGCCTCCCTGCTGACGGGGCCGCTCGCCGTCGTCGACACCATCGAATCATGACCGTCTTCTCCGAACGCTGCCTCGCGGGCGGCACCTATCTCGTCACCGGCGCCTCGTCGGGACTCGGCCGCGCCGCCGCGCTGGCGATCGCCGGGGCGGGCGCACGCGTGATCGCGGGCGGGCGCGACGCCGAACGGCTGGCCGCCACGCTCGACGCGCTGCCCGGCAACGCTCACGTGGCCGCGGCGCACGCGCTCGACGACGCCGACGTCTGCGCCGACTGGGTCGCCCAGCTCGCCGAGCTGCATGGCCCGCTGCGCGGCGTGTTCCATGCCGCCGGCACCGAGCTGATCCGGCCCGCGCGCATGACCCGGCAGGCCCAGCTCGACGAGACCTTCGGCGCCAGCCTGTTCGCCGCCTTCGGCATCGCGCGCGCGGCGGCCCGCAAGGGCGTGATGGAGGACGGCGCCTCGCTGGTGCTGATGTCCTCGGTGGCGGCCAGCACCGGCCAGGTCGGCATGACCGCCTACTCGGCCGCCAAGGCCGGCATCGAGGGCCTGGTGCGCTCGCTCGCCTGCGAACTCGCGCCGCGCCGGATCCGCGTCAACGCGATCGCCGCGGGCGCGGTGCGCACCGCCATGCACGAACGCCTGACGCGCGGCAGCCCCGACGAGGCCGTGGCCGCCTACGAATCGAGCCACCTGCTCGGCTTCGGCGAGCCCGAGGACGTAGCCGGCGCCGCGCTGTTCCTGCTGTCCGGGGCGAGCCGCTGGATCACCGGCACCGCGCTGGCGGTCGACGGCGGCTACCGGGTGCGCTGATGGACCAGATCCTCGAGCGCGCCGCCCCGCAACCGGCCATCCACGCCGAGCGCTACATCGTCGCCGGCGGCGGCGCCTTCGCCCGCGAGCTGATCAACTGGGCCGAGGACGCCGCCGACGCCGGGCTCGGCCCGCGCGTGACGGGCTTCCTCGACGTCGATCCCGAAGCCTTGTCCGGCTTCGGCTACGCGCTCGACTGGCATGGCGACATCGACGCCTACCAGCCCGCCGAGGGCGACGCGGTGCTGCTCGCGATCGGCGAGCCGCGCGCCAAGGCCGAGGTGGTGGCCCGCCTGGCCGCGCGCGGCGCGCGCTTCGGCTCGCTGCGCCACCCCAGCGCCGTGGTGGCGCGGCGCGCCCGGCTCGGCATCGGCGTGGTGATCTGCCCGAACGCGGTGCTGTCGGCCGATTGCCGGATCGGCGACTTCGCCGCCGTCAACATCCTGTCGAGCGTCGGCCACGACGTGACGCTCGGCGCCTATGCCACGCTCAGTTCGCACGTCGACCTCACCGGCCACGTGGTGGTGGGCGAGCGCGTGTTCTTCGGCTCGGGCGCCCGCGTGCTGCCGCGCGTGACGATCGGCGCCGACGCGCGGATCGGCGCCGGCGCGGTGGTGATGCGCAAGGTGCCCGAGGGCGCGACCATGTACGCGGCCCCCGCGAAACGGCTTTGACAGGTTCGATCATGGATTTCGACCGTGAACTCGTCGCCCGCCACTGGCAGTTGCTCGGCCATCGGCGGGAATTGCCCGCCGACGGCGATTTCGTGCGCTTCGACAGCGCCGCCGGCGAGATCGTGGTATTCAACGACGGCGGCGAGCTGGTCGCGTTCGACAATCGCTGCCCGCATCGCGGCGCGCGCCTCTATCTGGAGGACAGCGGCAACCAGGCCGCCAGCTGCGCCTACCATGGCTGGACCTATCGCCAGGGCCAGCTGATCATCCCGGGGCGCGAGCGCTTCCGCCACTGCCGCATCGAGCAGGCCGCGCTGAACCGCTACGCGCTCGACTGGTGCGGCGACTTCCTGTTCGTCGGCATGCGCCCCGCCACCGACCTGTCGACCCAGCTCGGCGAGTTCGAGCAGCTGGTTGCCGACATCTCGTTCAACATCGACCGGCGCGTCGACCTGAACCGCTACGACTACGGCTGCTACTGGCCGCTCGCGGTCGAGAATGCGCTGGAGCCCTACCATATCGGCGCGGTCCATCCCGGCACGCTCGGCACGCTGGCGCTGGACGACGGCGAGAACCGCTTCCACGGAGCCAACTCCGCCTGGTTCGCGCCGCTGGGCGCGGCGCGCCAGCGCAACCAGCTGGCGAAGCTGCGCCGGCTGTTCGCGATCGACTTCCAGTACGAGGGCTACCTGAGCCTGTACCTGTTCCCGTTCACGATGATCTCGTCGACCTACGGCTACTCGTACTCGCTGCAGCACTTCCTGCCGGCGGGCGGCGGCGCCGATCTCGCGCGCTTCACGAGCCGCCTCTACGCGGCGCCCGCCGTGGGCGCGCAGGCCGATGCGATCGTCGAGCCCTTCCTGGCCTCGACGACGCGCCTCAACCGCCAGGTGTTCGAGGAGGACCACGCGATCTGCCGGCGCCTGCCGCGCGACGCCTGGTCGATGGCGCCGCTCGAATTCGCGGCCGACACCGAGGTCAAGATCGATCACTTCCGCACCGCCTGCCGCGCCTTCGACGCCACGCTGCGGCGCTCCTCGCCGATCGCCTCGGTATCGGCCGTCCCGGCCGCGCCGGCCGAACCGGCCGTCCCGGTGGTCTCGGCGGGCTGAATCGGCGCTTGACAAGCCCGCTCGCGGCATGGATCACTGAGGCCTCCCCTTTCCCGCGGAGCCCAAGATGACCCTCGAAACCTGGCTCGCCTTCGCCGGCGCGAGTCTCCTGCTGGTGATGATTCCCGGCCCGACCATCCTGCTGGTGATCGGCGATTCGCTCGCCAATCGCGAGCGCTCGTCCTGGAGCACGGTGGCCGGCGTGAGCGCCGGCGACACCACCGCGATGGCGGTTTCGCTGGCCGGTGCCGGCGCGCTGCTGGCGGTGTCGTCCACCGCCTTCACCGCGCTCAAGCTGGCCGGCGGCGCCTACCTGATCTGGCTGGGCCTGCGCTCGATCCTGCAGGCGCGCGCCAGCGGCCGGCAGAGCGTGCCGCTCGAACCGAAATCGGCGCGCCGCCGCTTCCTGTCGGCTTACGCCGTCACCGCGCTGAACCCCAAGAGCATCGTGTTCTTCGTCGCCTTCGTGCCGCAGTTCGTCTCGCCGCACCAGAGCTTCGCCTCGCAATGCCTGGTGCTGCTGCCGACCTTCGTCTGCATCGCCACCCTCAACGCCACCTGCTACGCGCGCCTGGCGCGCTACGCGGCCTCGCGGCTGACCGGCGCGGCCGCCCAGCGGCGCTTCGGCTATGGCGGCGGCGCGGTGCTGATCGGCGCCGGCGCGCTGACGCTGCGCATGTCGCATCACTGAGCGCGCGGCGCGCCAAACGAAAGGGCAGCCCTCGCGGGCTGCCCTTTTTTCATGTCGCGTCGCCAGCGCCGGCGACGCGCGGCTCGCGCCGGAACTCAGGCCTGGCCGAGATCGAGCGCGTTGCTCAGGTCGCCCGGCGGCGTCGCGCCGCGCGCGGCGAAGGCGCGATCGCGCGCGGCCACGCCGTCCAGCGGCGCGAGCCCGTGCACGCGGCTGATGAAGCGCAGGATCGAGTTGGTGTCGTAGAAGGTGTGGTCGACATGGCCGCGCCGTGCCAGCGGCGAGATCACCAGTGCCGGGATCCGCGAGCCCGGGCCCCAGCGGTCGCCCTGCGGCGGCGCGACCGGGTCCCACCAGCCGCCGTTCTCGTCGTGGGTCATGATGATCACCGTGTTGGCCCATTGCGGGCCGCGACGGATGTGCTCGATCACCGTCGCGATGTGGCGGTCGCCCGATTCCACGTCGGCGTAGCCGGCATGCATGTTCAGGTTGCCCTGCGGCTTGTAGAAGGTGACCGCCGGCAGCCGGCCGGCGTCGATGTCGGCCAGCAGCCGATTGGTGGAGGGGTCGTCGCCGAGCCCCGCGTCGCGCAGGTGGCGGCGCCGCGCCTCGGTGCCGGGCGCGTAGTTGACGAAGTAGTTGAAGGGCTGATGGTGGTACTGGAAATCCGGCACCATGCCGGTGTCGCGGTGCTCGATCGCGTATTGCCAGGCGCCCGAGTACCAGGCCCAGTCGATGCCCTTCTCCGAGAGCCGGTCGCCGATGGTCGCGTAGCGCTGCGGCGGCAGCACGCGCGGGTTCGACGGATCGGCATAGGCCGGGTTGCCGTCCTCGGGCGGGCGCACGTTGCTGGGCTGGTAGGGCGGCGCCATGGTGTTGACGGCATAGCCGTCGGGCGTGAACAGGCCGTCGTTGACGAACTTCGGCGGACCGTCGAGCGCCGAGGCCGGTGAATCGCCGGCCTGCTTCAGGCGCGTGCCGGCCGGATCGTCACCTTCGACCACCGAGGCCAGGTGCTTGGCCGGGCTGCTGGCGATGTCCGGATAGAACGGCGCCTGCGCCGAGACCAGGAACATGTGGTTCAGCCAGGAGCCGCCGAAGGCGGCCATGAAGAAGTTGTCGCAGAGCGTGTATTCGCGCGCCAGTTGCCAGAGCCGCAGCGTCTCGGCCGAGTTCCGGTAGTGGCCCATCACCAGGCCGCCCGAATCGGCCCAGGCGGCGAACTGGTCGTTGCGCCCGGCGTTGATCTGCATCTGGTTCTGGTAGAAGCGGTGCCAGAGGTCGCGCGTGATCACGCCGTTCGGCAGCGGCTTGCCCTGCGCGTCGGGAATCCGGAACGGCGCGTTCTTCAAGCCCTGGATGTCGCGCTCGGCGATCATGTAGCGCTTGCCGTCCACCTCCTGAGCCTGCGGCACCAGCCCGCCCCAGATCGCCGGCAGCCGCGCCAGCGGCGTGCGTCCGTCGCGGTCGAGCTGGGCGGCGCGCTCGGGCGGCACCGAGGACAGCGGCGTCTGCACGCCGGGGAAGTCGCCGTAGAGATTGGCGAAGCTGCGGTTCTCGGCGTAGATCACCACGATCTGCCGGACCTGCTCGCGCAGCGCGCGATCGGCGCGCAACTCGGCCTCGCTGCGCGGCGGCGTGGCGGCCGCGCCCGG
>NZ_VWWC01000151.1:0-16888 GCF_011753175.1 Burkholderia sp. Cy-637
TCGCTGCGTCGCGTGGTGGCCGTCGGGGCCCGGCTCGCCGGCGCCCTGCCCGGCCACCACGCGACGCAGCGCGATATCGCCGCTGGCCGGATCGACCTCGATGTCGACTACCCAGGCGCTCCAGTCCGGACGCGCGTCGAGCGACGCGGCGCCCGGCGCGCCCTGCTCGGCCCGATCCGCCTCGACGCGCCGCCCGTCGAAGGCGAAACCGCGTCCGCGCAACCAGGACGAGGCCGGCACGGCCACCGCCGGCGCCTGCCATCGGGCCCGCTCGCTCACCATGCGGATCACCGCCTGCGCGCCCGCGTCGGCGACCGGATCGAGATGGCGCAGGCGCAGTTCGACGGGATCGGCGCGCAGCTCGGCCGCGCATTCGTCGAGACCCGATTCGCGCGCGAACACATGCGCATGCGCCGGAATCGCGAACGCGGGATCCTCCACCTCGATGCGCGCCTCGGCGTGTCGATAGACGAAGGGCAAGGCGCGCTCGCCATAGGCGGGCGCCTCGCCCGGCACCGGCCGCGAGCGCGCCTCGCCGCTCGCCGTCGACAGGCGCGCCCGGTAGCGCCAGCTCGCGAGCCGGCCCTGCTCCGAGATCCCCGCCTCGACATCGAGCATCGCGCTCACGCCCGGCGTGCCGGTCGGCCAGCCGTATTCGGCACGGCGCCGCGAGGCGACCTCGGCCTCCAGGCCCGCCTCGCGCTCGCCCGGCGCCGTCGCCAGGCTTGCCGCCGGCGCCTCGCGCGCCTCGGCCAGCGCCGTCGACGCGGCTTCGTTCACCGCGCGATCAGGCTTCATGGTCGGCTTGCAGGTAACGTGCCGCGCGCTGCACGGCGCGCACGATCTCGAGATGGGTGCCGCAGCGGCACAGATTGAAACGCAGCGCCTCGCGGATCGCCGCGTCGTCGGGCGCCGGCTCGCGGTCGAGCAGGGCCTTGGCGCTCATGATCATGCCGTTCAGGCAGTAGCCGCATTGCGCGGCCTGCTCCTCGATGAAGGCACGCTGGATCGGATGCAGCGCCTCGGGCGTGCCGAGCCCTTCGAGCGTGGTGACCTCGCGCCCGCTCGCGGCGCCGGCCGGCACCACGCAGGAACGCGTCGCCTGGCCGTCGACCAGCACCGTGCAGGCGCCGCATTGGCCAAGCCCGCAGCCGTACTTCGGGCCGTTCAGGGCAAGATCGTTACGCAGGATCAGCAGCAGGGGCGTGTCGGGCGCGGCGTCGGGGACGCGGCGCACCTCGCCGTTGACGCGGAGCGTGAGCGGCCCCGCCGGATGGCCGGAATGCGACATGACAGACTCGATTCAATAGGCCGACGCGCGTGGCAGACGCGCGAGCCGGCAGGCAACTCCGCGCGGCGCAGGCCGCGCGATTCCGTTATACCTCGCCGAAATTCCGGCCGGGGCGGCCTCGAACCTCCGTCAGGCCTCGCCGCCCCTTGATGCGCGGGGCGCCCGGCCAGCGCCCCTTGCCGCTACCGCCTCAGCCGGCCACCGGCTCGCGGCTCGGCGCCTCCAGCGGCACGCCGAACACATCATAGGCGAACACCCAGGCCGGGTCCTCGTTGGTGCGCAGCCAGGTGTTGTTGTGCGAGACCAGCTGCACCTTCGAGGCGCGCGCCGCACGGTTCGCCTCGTAGAGCGCGAAGGCGTTCGCGTAGTCGGCGATGCCGACCTCGTCGAGGCAGCGCGCGAGCATCGCCGCGTCCTCGATCGCCATCGCCGCGCCCTGCGCCATATGGGGCTTCATCGGATGGCAGGCATCGCCGAGCAGCACCAGCCGGCCGCGGCTCCAGAGCGGCAGCGGATCGCGTTCGAGCAGCGGCCACTTGGTGATCGAGGGCGAGACGTCGATCAGGTGCTGGATGTCGGGATGGAAACCGTCGAAGGCCTCGCGCATCTCATCGCGGCTGCTGTCGACCATCGACACGCCGGCCGGCCACTCGGCCTGCGGCACGCCCGTCACGTAGTAATACTCGTCGCGCTTCTCGGTGACGTAGTAGACCATCATGTGGCGGTCGCCCGACCACCACTTCACGCACATGTCGTAGGGCTTGTTGTCGAGCAGCGAGGCCGGGAACACCGCGCGATGCGCCACGTAGCCGGTGTAGCGCGGCGGCTCGGCGCCGAGCAGGTGCTCGCGCAGCCGCGAATTCACGCCGTCCGCGCCGATCGCGATATCCGCCGTCTCCACGGTGCCGTCGTCGAAGGTGAGGCGCACCTCGCTGCCGGTGTCCTCGATCGCCGTGAGCTTGCGGCCGAAGGCGATGGTGCCCGGCGTCACGGCCTGGGTCATCAGCGCGTGGAAATCGCCGCGATGCACGGTCAGGTAGCTCGCGCCGTAGGTCTTCAGCGCGAAATCGCCGAGCGGGATCTGCGACATGACCTCGGCCGTGATGCCGTCGCGGCTGTACCAGAAATCCGGATGCGAACCCATCGCGTTCAGCGCGTCCTCGCAGCCGATCCTGCGCATGATCTTCATCACGTTCGGGCCGAGGTGGATGCCGGCGCCGAGCCGCGAGAACGACGGCGCCTGCTCGTAGAGCCGCACGTCGTAGCCGCTGCGCTGCAGCAGCGCGGCGGCGGCGGTGCCGCCGAGGCCGGCGCCCACGATCGCGATACGGGGTTGCTTCATCGGAATCTCCTCATCTGAGCGCCGGCGGCGGGACGGTCGGCCACGGCGGCTGGTTACGATGAAATCTAGCGTACACACTGCAAAATATTCGCACAAGCAAAAATTTTCGCACCGTATCCGGGCACGTCGCTCGCACCAATATCGATCGAATACCCAGCGATTCAAGGGATTACCCTTAAGCTTCCGGCATTTTTGAGACGTTGTGATATTCAAACGTACACGCTAGACTTTGCCTCAGATCCGGCGATCGCCCGGCGCCGATGCCGGCCCGGCATCGACGCGACGCCGCCCGACGCCAACCCGACGCCATCCATTCGCAGCCCAGGAGCCCCTGATGACCCGCACCTTCCGCATCGGCCAGATCGTGCCGAGCTCGAACACCACCATGGAAACCGAGATCCCCGCGATGCTGCGGCTGCGCGAGGCGATCCGCCCGGAGCGCTTCACCTTCCATTCGAGCCGCATGCGCATGAAGAAGGTGGTCAAGGAGGAGCTGGCCGCGATGGATGCCGAATCCGATCGCTGCGCGCTCGAGCTGTCGGACGCGCGCGTCGACGTGCTCGGCTACGCCTGCCTGGTGGCCATCATGGCGATGGGCCGCGGCTACCACCGCGTCTCGCAGGAGCGCCTGACGCGCCACACCGCCGAGAACGGCGCCAAGGCGCCGGTGCTGACCAGCGCGGGCGCGCTGGTCGATGCGCTGAAGGTGATCGGCGCGAAGAAGATCGTGGTGGTCGCGCCCTACATGAAGCCGCTCACCGAGCTGGTGGTCGACTACATCGGCCACGAAGGTTACGAAGTGATCGCCTGGCGCGCGCTCGAGATCCCCGACAACCTCGACGTCGGCCGCCACGATCCGGCGCGCCTGCCCGAGATCGTCAAGAGCCTGCCCTACCAGGACGCCGACGCGATCGTGCTGTCGGCCTGCGTGCAGATGCCCTCGCTGCCGGCGGTGGCCAAGGTCGAGGCGATGACGGGCAAGCCGGTGATCACCGCCGCGATCGCCACCACCTACTCGATCCTGCGCGAACTCGATCTCGAGCCGATCGTGCCGGGCGCCGGCGCGCTGCTGTCGGGCGCCTACTGAGCGAGGCCGCCATCATGAGCTCCACCTTCCTGTACGGCGCCAACGTCCACGCCAACGGCATCCGCCAGCACTACCTGCGCTACGGCGGCGCGAGCGGCGAGCGCGCCGCGCGGCCCGCCGTGATCCTGATTCCCGGCATCACCAGCCCGGCCATCACCTGGGGTTTCGTCGGCGAGGTGTTCGGCGCGCGCTTCGACACCTATGTGATCGACGTGCGCGGCCGCGGCCTGTCCTCCGCCTCGGACACGCTCGACTACAGCCTCGACGCGCAGGCCGCCGACGTGGCCGCGCTGGCCGCGGCGCTGAAGCTCGAACGCCATGTGCTGGTCGGCCATTCGATGGGCGCGCGCATCGCCGCGCGCGCCGCGCTGCGGATCGAGGCGGGCCTCGAATCGGTGGTGCTGGTCGATCCGCCCGTCTCGGGGCCGGGCCGCCGCGAATACCCGGGCAAGCTGCCCTGGTACGTCGACTCGATGGCGCTGGCGCGTGCCGGCACCAACGCCGAGGGCATGCGCGCCTTCTGCCCGAGCTGGACCGACGAGGAACTGCGCTTGCGCGCCGAATGGCTGCACACCTGCGACGAGCGCGCCGTGCTGGCCTCCTACGAAGGTTTCCACCAGGACGATTTCCATGCCGACGCGGCGCGGCTGCGCGTGAGCTCGCTGCTGATCACCGCCGAGCGCGGCGACGTGGTGCGCGACGAGGACGTGGCCGAGCTGCAGCGCGCCACCCCGGCGATGCGCCATGTGCGCGTGCCGGGCGCCGGCCACATGATTCCCTGGGACAACGCGACCGGCTTCTACGCGGCCTTCGGCGATTTCCTCGGCGCGCCGCTGCTGCCCGCCACGGGCGCCACGGCCGCAGCCTGATTCGAACGGAGCCGAACATGCCGATTAGCGATTTCCAATTGATCGACGCGTGGAAGCGCGTGCTGACGCTGTCGCGCCTCGAGGCGGGGCAGACCGTGACGATCCTGACCAGTTCCTCCACCCATCCGCAGACGCTGTCCTGCGCGCTGATCGCCACCCAGCAGATGGGGGCGATCGTGAACCGCCTGGACCTGCCGCCCGTGAACGGCGAGAAGGCCTTCAGCCGCGATTCGCTGGCCTATCTCGGCACCACGCCGCTGACCGGCAACCGCGCCGCGATCGCGGCCCTGAAGGCCAGCGACCTGGTGCTCGACCTGATGACCCTGCTGTTCTCCCCGGAGCAGCACGACATCCTGAAGTCCGGCACCAAGATCCTGCTGGCCGTCGAGCCGCCCGAGGTGCTGGCGCGCCTGGTGCCCACCGAGGGCGACCGCACGCGCGTGCTGGCCGCCGCGGCGAAGATCTCGGCCGCGCGCGAGATGCGCGTCAGCTCGCCGGCCGGCACCGCGCTGGTCTGCCCGCTCGGCGATTTCGGGCCGACCGCCGAATACGGCTACGTCGACGAGCCGGGCCGCTGGGACCACTGGCCGAGCGGCTTCGCGCTGACCTTCCCGAACGACCGTGGCGCGCACGGCACCATCGTGATCGACCGCGGCGACATCCTGCTGCCGCAGAAGCACTATGTTTCCGAGCCGATCGTGCTGACGGTGGAAGGCGGTTACGCCACCCGCATCGAGGGCGGCGTGGATGCCGCGCTGCTGCGCGACTACATGGAGACCTTCCAGGATCCCGAAGGTTATGCGATCTCGCATATCGGCTGGGGGCTGCAGCCGCGCGCGCGCTGGTCCACGCTGGGTCTCTACGATCGCGAGGCCACCATCGGCATGGACGCGCGCGCCTTCGAGGGCAATTTCCTGTTCTCGCTCGGCCCGAACAACGAGGGCGGCGGCGATCGCACCACCACCTGCCATATCGACATTCCCCTGCGCCACTGCACCGTGCAACTCGACGACGAGGTCGTGGTGCGCGACGGGCGCGTGCTCGACCAACCCGCCTGACGAGGCCCGCGCATGAGCACCATCGATACACTGTCCCGCCACGCCGAAGCCGGCGTCTACCGCCAGCAGGGCTTCGGCACGCCGCTGCCGCCGGCCGGCAACATCGGCCTGCTGATCATCGACCTGGTGGTCGGCTTCGCCGATCCCGCCACCTTCGGCGGCGGCAACATCCCGGCCGCGATCGCGCGCACGCGCCAGGCGCTGGCGATCGCGCGCGAACGCGGCTGGCCGGTCGCGCACAGCCGCATCGTCTATGCCGAGGACGGCAGCGACGACAACGTGTTCTCGCTGAAGGTGCCCGGCATGGCCACCCTCACCGAGGATCACCCGAACAGCCAGATCGTCCCCGAGCTCGCGCCCGCGGCCGGCGAGCTGGTGGTGCGCAAGCAGGTGCCCTCGGCCTTCTTCGGCACCCAGCTCGCGCCCTGGCTCACCCAGCGCGCGGTGCGCACCCTGCTGGTGGCCGGCGCGGTGACCAGCGGCTGCGTGCGCGCCAGCGTGGTGGACGCGATGTCGTTCGGCTTCCGGCCCTTCGTGCTGTCGGACTGCGTGGGCGACCGCGCGATCGCCCCGCACGAGGCCAACCTGTTCGACATGGCGCAGAAGTACGCGGCCGTGATGCCGCTCGACGAGGCGATCGCCGCGATCGAGGCGGTGCAGGCGGCGCGCTGAGGTCGAGGTCGAGGTCGAGGTCGACGCCGCATTCGCCCTCGCCGCTCCGGCTCGCCTCGCGCGCTGGCCCGGCGAAGGCAAGCGGCTGAAGGCCGGCGGGGCTGAATTGACCTGCTCGATTCATCGGCTCAATTCATCGGCCCGCTTCTTCGGCCCGCTTCATCGCCCCGCTTCATCGCCCCGACCCGCCCGCAAGATTGACCGGCGCGTTTTGGCCAACTAGATTGCCGGATGCCGGCGCGCCTCGCGCCTCGTCGTCCGGCCTTCCTCCCTCCTCGCGGAACCGATGCCCGTGAACCGCTCCGAACTGCTTGCCCGCGACGGCTGCCTGAGCGTGATCCGGCGCCCCGCGGCCCCCGTCAGGCCCGCCCCGGGCCAGCCCGGCAGCCTGTCCTCGTACACGCCCGAGGTGGCCGAGGTATTCGTCGCGATCCTCGACGACGGCCGCGTGCTCGCCTTCAACGGCCACGTCGACCTCGGCACCGGCATCCGCACCTCGCTGGGCCAGATCGTCGCCGAGGAACTCGACCTGCTGCCGTCCCAGGTCGAGATGCTGCTGGGCGACACGGCGGCGACACCGAACCAGGGCCCGACGATCGCCAGCGCGACCATCCAGATCTCCGCCAAGCCCTTGCGCGCGGCGGCCGCCCAGGCGCGCCGCAAGCTGCTCGAACTGGCCGCCGCGCGGCTGGGCGTGCCGCTCGAACGGCTGGCGAGCGACGGCGGAGTCGTTTCGATCGTCGATGGCGATGGCGATGGCGATGGCGATGGCGATGGCGATGGCGATGGCGATGGCGATGGCGATGGCAAGGATCAGCGCGGCAGCCCGATCGACGCAAGCCGGCGCCTGAGCTTCGCGGAACTGGTCAGCGGCCTGCGCCTCGCGCTGGAGCTCGAGCTCGACACGCCCGTCAAGGACCCGTCGCGCTACCGCGTGATCGGCCGCTCGTCGCCGCGCGTCGACCTGCCCGCCAAGGCCACCGGCCAGCTCACCTTCGTGCACGACATGCGCGTGCCCGGCATGCTGCACGGCCGCGTGATCCGCCCGCCCTACAGCGGCCTGGACAGCGGCCCCTTCGTCGGCCGCCTGCTGGCCGGCGTCGAGCGCGAGTCGATCGCCCATCTGCCCGGCATCGTCGCGGTGGTGACGCTCGGCGATTTCGTCGGCGTGGTGGCCGAGCGCGAGGAACAGGCGATGCGCGCCGCGCGCGAGCTGCGCGTGCGCTGGCATCCGCTGCCGCCGCTGCCCTCGCTCGACGATCCGCGCGCGGCGATCGAGGCCGCGCCGGCCACGCGCCGCCCGCTGCTGGAGGAAGGCGATGTCGAGGCGGCGCGCGACACGCCCGGCGCGATCACCCTCTCGCGCACCTACGTCTGGCCCTACCAGCTGCACGGCTCGATCGGCCCGTCCTGCGCGCTGGCCGACTATCGCGCCGCGGGAGCAGGCCGCATCACCGTGTGGTCCGGCACGCAGAACCCCGTCACGCTGCGCTACGACCTCGCCACCCTGGTCGGCCGCGACGAGGCCGACCTCGACATCGTGCGCATGGAGGCGGCCGGCTGCTACGGCCGCAACGGCGCCGACGACGTCTGCGGCGACGCGCTGCTGCTCTCGCGCGCGGTCGGCCGCCCGGTGCGCGTGCAGCTCACGCGCGCCGACGAACATCTGTGGGAGCCCAAGGGCACCGGCCAGGTGGTCTCGGTCACCGGCACCGTGAGCCGCGAGGGCCGCCTGCTCGGCTACGACTTCGCCACCCGCTACCCGTCCAACGACGCGCCGCTGCTGGCCTCGCTGCTGACCGGCACGATCCCCGCCGAGCCGCGCGTGTTCGAGATGGGCGATCGCACGGCGGTATCGCCCTACGAGAGCCCGAACCGGCGCTTCGTCTGCGACGACCTCGCACCGCTGGTGCGCTCCTCGTGGTTTCGCGGCGTGTCCGCGCTGCCGAACTCCTTCGCCCACGACGCCTTCGCCGACGAGTGCGCGGCGCTGGCCGGCGTCGACCCGCTGGAATTCCGGCTGCGCCACCTGGCCGACACGCGCGCGGCCGAGCTGCTGCAGGCGGTGGCGCAACGCGCCGGCTGGGTGCCTCGGCCGCAGGCGAGGCCCGACGAGGCGCGGCTCGCGCGCGGACGCGGCATCGCCTACGCGCGCTACGTGCACAGCCGCTTCCCCGGCTTCGGCGCGGCCTGGTCGGCCTGGATCGTCGAGCTGCTGGTGGATCGCGTGACGGGCGAGATACGGGTGGAGCGCGTGACGGTCGGCCAGGACACCGGCACCATGATCAACCCCGACGGCGTGCGCCACCAGATCCACGGCAACGTGATCCAGGTGCTGAGCCGCTCGCTGAAGGAGCGCGTTCGCTTCGTGGACGGCAAGGTGGCCGCGCGCGAATGGGCCAGCTACCCGATCCTGACCTTCCCCGAGCTGCCCGCCGTGGACGTGGTGCTGATGCCGCGCCAGGGCGAGCCGCCGCTCGGCGCGGGCGAATCGGCCTCGGTGCCGGGGCCGGCCGCGCTCGCCAATGCGATCTTCGACGCGACCGGCGTGCGCCTGTACGCGCCGCCTTTCAATGCGGAGACGGTGAGGGAAGGATTGCGCGCCGCCGGCCGCCTGCTGGAAGCGTCGGCGCCGGAGCGTGCCTGAGCGCGCCGCGCGCCATCAGGCGCCGGTCGGTGCTGCCTGGCGTGGTTGGCGTCGATTGATGCCGCCCGAGGCAGGCGAACGCAGGCAAGCGCGCAGAGACATGCCGAACCTCGCATCGCATCTCATGCCAGCCGCGCGTCCCGGCACGCCGCGCCCGAACAGCGCGGCGCCGACGCTCATTCGCCGTCGCTCTCCAGCATCTTGTTGAGCAGGTACTGCAGCGCGACGCGCTCGCCGACGTTCAGCGCCCCATAGGTGCGCTCGGTCACCTGCTTGGCGAAGGGCACGGTGCGATCGATCAGTGCCAGCCCGGCGGCGGTGGCGCGTACCAGCAGCTTGCGCCCGTCGCTCGGATCGGGCAGCACCTCCACCAGCGAGCGCACCTTGAGCCGCTCGACCACGCCGCGGATGGTGGCCTGGTCGATCGCCGTGACCTTGACGATGTCGTTCAGCGAACAGCCCCTGGTTTCCTTGACCGTGCAGAGCGTGACGAACTGCGCGGCCGTCAGGTCGGAATCCGGGATCGCCTCCTGGAAGATCGCGACGTGGCGCTGGTAGGCGCGTCGCAGCAGATGGCCGATCTGGTCGTGAAAATCGTAGGAATCGCGGGAGGACGGCATGAACGGCGAGGCCTGGCGGCCCGGGGTCGAAAGTGAGGAAGTGTACACCCTCGAGTTTCGTATTCCTCACGGGATTCGCCCGTCGTCGCGCCTGCATCAGGTGTCACGCGCCACGGCGCGAACAGGCACGGAAGATGCATGCAGTCCACGGGCATCGAATCATGATGTACACGCTTCAATTTATGGCGTACTCGCACTATCCGGGTGCAAGCCGATCACGCCGCACCGAGACCCGTGCACCGATCCGGCATTGATGAAAACACCTAGCAAAACAAGGCATCCAGCGCCTATAAAGAGATTGCGGAGGATCGTTTCCCGGCTCTCGTTCCAGGCCGGTTTTTGTAGTGTGTACGCTCATTAAATGGCGTGATATACAGACTCCCGGGCGTCATCGCGCAAGTGACCGTAGCGACCGGCACCAACCCAACCGTCCTATCCGAACAGGGGCAGTCCCATGTCAACGACTCATCCGAACGCGGCCGTGCCGGCCGCCCCGGCGCAACACGCGGCGCTGTACCGCAAGGTCACGATCCGTCTCGTCACGATCTTCTGTCTCTGCTATTTCGCGGCCTACCTGGACCGCATCAATATCGGCCTGGCCAAGCTGCAGATGCTCGACGCGCTGAAGTTCAGCGATTCGATCTACGGGCTCGGCGCGGGGCTGTTCTTCGCCGGCTACATCCTGTTCGAGGTGCCGAGCAACCTGGTGCTGCAGCGCGTGGGCGCCAAGCTCTGGATCGCGCGGATCATGATCACCTGGGGCATCCTGTCGGGCGCCACCCTGCTGGTGAAGACGCCGACCCAGTTCTACGTGCTGCGCTTCCTGCTCGGCGCGGCCGAAGCCGGCTTCCTGCCCGGCGTGCTGCTGTACCTGACGCAGTGGTACCCCGACGCGCGCCGCGCCCGCATCGTCGCGCTGTTCATGGTCGGCCTGCCGCTGTCGAGCATGGTGGGCAGCCCGATCTCGGGCTGGATCATGCGCGCCTTCGACGGCGCGCACGGCCTGGGCGGCTGGCAGTGGCTGTTCCTGCTGGAAGCGCTGCCCTCGATCGCGCTCGGCTTCGCGGTGCTGCGCTGGCTGCCGAACTCGATCGAGACCGCCGCCTGGCTGGCCGAGGACGAGAAGAAAACCTTGCGCGCCAATCTCGACAGCGACGCGGGCGGCCACAAGAGCCACGCGCTGCTGCGCGCCTTCACCGACCCGAAGGTCTGGGCGCTCGGCATGATCGACCTGTGCGTGCTGCTCGGGCTCTACGCGGTGAGTTTCTGGCTGCCCACCATCCTGCGCGATACCGGCGTGAAGGACGCCTACCAGATCGGCTGGCTGATGGTGATCCCGAACGCGGCGGCGGTGCTCGCCACGCTCTACTGCGGCGCCAGCTCGGATCGCACGCGCGAGCGTCGCTGGCATATCGTGGTGCCCTTCGCGGTGGCGGCCGTCTCGCTGGTGATCGCGGCCGCCGCGCCGCACGGCACGCTGGGCACCC
The DNA here is from genome assembly GCF_011753175.1 of Burkholderia sp. Cy-637. NCBI lineage: Bacteria > Pseudomonadati > Pseudomonadota > Betaproteobacteria > Burkholderiales > Burkholderiaceae > Burkholderia > Burkholderia sp. Cy-637. The sequence goes on from NZ_VWWC01000151.1 coordinate 11,074, forward strand.
TGATCCTGTTCTCGCTGGTCAATGCCGGCGCGGCCGCGGCGATGCCGGTGGTCTGGTCGCTGCCCTCGATGTTCCTGAAGGGCGCCGCCGCCGCGGGCGGGATCGCCTTCGCCTGCTCGCTGGCCAACCTGGGCGGCTTCGGCAGCACCTACTTCATCGGCTGGCTGCGCGACACCTTCCATACCCAGAGCGCCGGCCTGTACGGCTTCGCGGTCTGCATGCTGGTGGGCTGCGCGCTCGCGCTGGCTTACCCGAAGCAGCTCGTGAACCGCTGAAACGCGCGCGCCTGCGCGCATCCTCGCGCCGCGCCGGCCGCTCGCCGTGCGCGGCGTTTTTCATGGCGCGCCGCGCATCAACGACATCGGGCGGGACCGTTGCCGGTCCCGCCCGATGCTTTTCCCGCCCCTCGGCAGGGCGAGCGCCCTGCCCCGGCCTCGATCAGAAGCGGTGGCGAATACCCACGCGCGTGGCGAACTGCGAGTTCGCGCCGGCATTGCCGATGAAGGACGAGGACGAACCGATCTCGGCCTGCACCGGCACCGAGCGGCCGTTCACCACGTTGCTGCCGGCCGCGTGCTGGTAGATCGCCAGCAGGTAGACGTCGGTGCGCTTGGACAGCGCGTAGTCGAGCGCGCCGCTGAGCTGGTGCCAACGGCCGTCGAAGCCGCCGTCGAGATCCGAGAAGGTATAGGCCAGGCTGGCCGCCAGCGGCGTCGTGACCTGGTACTTGCCGCCGATTTCGTAGTTGTTCAGCGTCGAGGCGGCCGCGTTGAGCGGCTCGAAGCGCGTGTGCGTCCAGTTAACCCAGCCCAGCGCCGGGCCGGCCGTGTAGCGCGCGCCCACGCCGAAGGTTTCGAGGTCGCGCAGGCCGGCCGTGTTGACGTTGGCGATGCTGACGCTGAAGGCCGGCGCGGCCGCGTTCGGGAAGCGGATGTTGGTATAGGCCGCGCCGATGCTGAACGGGCCCTGGGCGAAGTTCGCGCCGAAGCTGTAGGTGCTCGACGAGCCCTGGGTGGTGCCCACCGTGGGCGAGCCGGCGAAGCTGGTCGAGTTCGAGAAGCCGTACAGGCCGCCGAAGGTCAGGCCCGAGAAGTTCGCGCTGCTGAACTTGACCGCGTTGTTGATGCGGCTGGAGGTGAGCTGGTCGAGATCGTTGATGTGGTAGGCGTAGTTGCCGGCCACGGTCTGGCTGCCGGCCGAGTAGTTCGCGCCGATGATGTCGGTCGAGAACGAATACTGGCGGCCGAAGCTCAGCGTGCCGACATTCGACTTCGACAGCCCCACGTAGGCCTGGCGGCCGAACAGCGCGCCGCCCTGGCCCAGCGTGCCGTCGCCGCTGCTGAAGCCGCTCTCGAGCACGAAGATCGCCTTGAGCCCGCCGCCCAGGTCCTCGCTGCCGCGGATGCCCCAGCGGCTGCCCTGCGCGACGCCGTCGCCGTACTTGACCAGCTTGTCGTGGCCGCTGGCGGTAGCCGCCTTGTTGGTATAGGTGATCCCCGCGTCGATCACGCCGTACAGCGTGACGCTGCTCTGTGCATGAGCCGCGGCGCCGAATGCGCCGAGTGCCGCCAGGGCGATGGTCTTCTTCATTGTTGTTCCTGATGAGGGTGGCGCCGCGCGCGGCCGACCGAAGCCGGCGCCCGCGACGCGATGGAAAAAACCAAAAACATCGTGCTCGACGCGGCCCGCGCGCGAAGCTTGCGCGCGCAAGCGCCCCTCGCGGGCCATGCGGCCCGCGATCGGTCGAACCCGGTGAAACGTCATGGAGGACATCGAGCCCCGGGACGGCGCGCGGTCGATCGGACCAGCCGTCCTTCGCCGCGAGGGCACGGGACAGGCCGCGCCCGGGGATATCGGCAGCGCGGCGGGTTGACGTCGAAATATCTGCCGAAATATATCGATACGTCGGCGCAACGTAAACGATTCCAAGGGAAAGTGTCGGATACAGACGACACTCGGCCGGCGACGTGCGTTCGACCGGCGATTCCGGGCTGGAAACGCCAGGTGGCGGGGAGATTCGGGAGTAATGGGAAAACACGCGCCGGCACTGGAAATCCGGGCGAAATGAGGCAACCGCCAATCACGCGGCGAACCGATAAATCGGCATTTATATCAAATCGATAATACCGAAATGATGAGAATGCATGAATGCCGCGCCGTATTTGCGATAGGCGATGGCCGAGCCTGGAATGGAGAACGGGCGACGCAAGGCGCCGCCCGTTCGACTAGCACTCACCACTCACTGCATGGCTTCCAACACAACGGCTACAGCTTGCTTCAACGGCACTCACTGCGTACTTCCTGCTACGAACTTGCGTGCTACCTGCTGCGACTTCAACCGCCAACTGCTGCAAGACAACCACGACTGCGACCTCAACCACTACCACTCACCAGCTACCACCACTCACTACTCACCACTCACCACCTGCATCGCGGCCGGCTCCGATCGAATACGATCATTTCGTATCACTGACTGAATCGGCAAGCTCGCCGCCCGCGATCACGATGCCGTGCTCAGGGATGGCTGTACATCGCGTCCCAGTCGGACTTCGAGACGCCGCGGCCGATCGGGCTGCCGGCCTGCACCTTGTTGCTGACGCCGCCGTAGCCGCTGGTGTCGGCGCCGTTCAGCGCGGCCACCTTCTTCTCGGCTGCCAGGATGTCGTCGGGATAGCGCGGATCGGAGCCCGCGGCCGGACGCCAGCCGGTCTGCTCGAGCTGCACCAGTTCGGCGCGCACCTGGGCACGCGTCACGGCGCCATTCGATTGGGTCTGGGCGAATGCAGCGGCGGGAACCACGAGAGCGGCTGCGATGGCGACGGCTTGAATCAGGTTCTTCATGATCGATACCTCCAGGGTGTTGTGCATTCGGTCGCTGTGTTGCTCAACCGATGGACTGAAGTGTAGGACGCATCGAAACCTAGGGTTAACACTTAAATTGCGACAACAGTGTTTCCATATGAAGAACAAATACCCGGCGAGCCTTGCCGGGCGGGGCTCGCAGCGCTGCCCGGCAAGCCCGGGGCGGCCCGGATATCCCTACTGATGCATCGGCAAGCGCCGCCGGCGGCGGTTTGCTTTCAAGGCTTTCAAGGCCCTCATCGAGCCTCGGCCGCCTTCCCGGCCTGCGCAGCCTCGGCGGCGGCGGCCACGCAGGCCGCGAAGGTCGCCGCCGCCGCCGGCCGTTCGCCCGCCGTGCGCTCGACGTAACCGATCTCGCGGCTCGGCGGATCGCCGTCGAGCGGCAGCGCCACCGCCGTGCGCGGAATCCGCAGCGCCGCCGCCTGCGGCACCAGGGCGACGCCGACGCCGCGCGCCACCAGCTCGACGATGGCCTGCAGCTCGTCGAGCTCGACCACGTCCTGCACGTTCAGGCGCATCTTGCGCAACCAGCGCTCGACGATTCGGCCCCCGAAGGAATTCCGGTCGTAGCGGATGAAGGGTTCGCTCTTGAGCAACGCACGCCAGTCGCCATTGCGCTGCGCGCGCGGCACCAGCAGCGTGAAGGGCTCCCGCACCAGCGCGCGCCACTGCAGTTCGGCCGGCAGCGCGAACGGCGGCTTGATCAGCACCGCGCCGTCCACCTCGCCCGAATCGACCTGCGCGAGCAGGTTCAGCGACACGCCCGGCATCACGCGCACGCGCCAGCCCGGCGCGCGTTCGCGGAACAGCGCGATGGCCTGCACCAGCAGGGAGGTCTGCGCCGAGGCGATCGCGCCGATCCGCAGCAGCCCCGTGTCGGGCTCCGCCGCGCCCTCGTTGGCCAGGCGCGCATAGGCGGCCAGCAGCTCCTCGGCGCGCTCCACGGTGCGCCGCCCCGCCGCGTTCAGCGTGGCCGAGCGGCCGGTGCGATCGAACAGCGTGAAGCCGAGCTCGTCCTCCAGCCGCTGGATCTGCGCGCTGACCGCCGACTGGGTCAGGCCCACCTGGGCGCCGGCGCGCGCGAAGGTGCCGTAGCGCACCACCGAAAGAAAGGTCTTCAGCTCGCGGATCATGGTTCGATTGATCGAAATTATTTATGCCAAGTCACAAAATATATCGTTTTTCAGCGAATTTTGTCATGCATAGACTGGCTCTCATCCTGCGTGACCGGCACCGCCATCGAGCCGGCCGGCACGCGCCCCTCGATTCGAAACACCCCGCAATGGATCTCGACATGAGCACCGCGCCCCTTTCCCAGCCGCCCTTCCACCTGGCCTTCCCGGTCCACAGCATCGCCAGCGCGCGCGAGTTCTACGGCGAGCTGCTCGGCTGCCCCGAGGGCCGCAGCGCGCCCGAGTGGGTCGACTTCAATTTCTACGGCCACCAGATCGTCGCGCACCTCGCGCCCGAGGAATGCGGCCATCGCCATACCAGCGCCGTCGACGGCGATGCCGTGCCGGTGCGCCACTTCGGCGTGGTGCTGTCGATGTCGCAATGGGAGGAGGCCGCGGCCAGGCTGCAGGGCGCCGACATGAAGTTCATCATCGAGCCGCACGTGCGCTTCAAGGGCGAGGTGGGCGAGCAGGCCACCATGTTCTTCCTCGATCCGTCGGGCAATGCGCTCGAATTCAAGGCCTTCGCGAACATCGATTCGCTGTTCGCGAAGTAAGCACGCCCCGCCGCCCGAGCCACGCCACGCCCGCGATGCGCCACTCACTCCCCGCCCAGCCGGCCGCTGCCGACGACGCCACGCGCTGGACGCTCGCGCCCTCGGGCGAGCGCCTGCTGATCGTCGACCTGCATGCGCCGGACCTGCGCCGCGCCAATCTGGCGGCGCGCCGCGCGGCGGCCGCGATCGGCGCGGCGCGCCTGCCCTTCGTGCTCGACATCGTGCCGGCGATGGCCACCGTGGGCGTGCATTACGCCTTGGAGCGGGTGCCCTTCACGCGCGCCGACGGCTCGCCCTATGCCGCGCTCGAACGCCTGGTCGGCGCCTGCCTGGCCGAGGCCTGGCAGGCCGGCGCGGGCCATGCCGAGCAAGCCGGGGCGGGCCGCGTGATCGAGATCCCGGTCTGCTACGGCGGCCTGCACGGCCCCGACCTGGCCGGCGTGGCCCAGGCCTGCGGCATCGCGGAATCCGAAGTGATTCGCCGCCACAGCGCGAGCCTGGTGGACGTGATGATGCTCGGCTTCGCGCCGGGGCACCCCTACCTCGGCCTGTTCGATCCGGCGCTGGCGGTGGCGCGGCGCGCCACGCCGCGCACCTCGGTGGCCTCGGGCTCGGTGGGCCTGGCCAATCGCCAGTCGGTGATCTACCCGAGCATGCTGCCCGGCGGCTGGAACGTGATCGGCCGCACCCCGCTGACGCTGTTCGACGCCACCCGCGAGACGCCCTGCCTGGTGGCCGCGGGCGACCGCGTGCGCTTCGTGCCGATCGGCGAGGACGAATTCCGCGCCGCCAACGAACATCTCCCGAGGAAGGCCGCATGAGCATCGAGGTGATCCGTCCCGGCGCGCTCAGCTCGTTCCAGGACCTGGGGCGCGGCGGCTACCAGCATCTGGGCGTGCCGGCCAATGGCGCGATGGACGAGCGCGCGCACCGGCTCGCCAACGCGCTGGTCGGCAACGCGCCCGGCGAGGCCACGCTCGAGATCACGCTGACCGGCCCCACGCTGCGCTTTCATCGCGCCGCCGTGATCGCCGTGTGCGGCGCCGACCTCGACGCCTGGCTCGACGAGCAGCCGCTGCCGCGCGAGCGCGCCGTGGTCGCGCCGGTCGGCAGCACGCTGAGCTTCGAGCGCCGCCGCAGCGGCGTGCGCGCCTACCTGGCGGTGCGCGGCGGCTTCGAGCTGGCGATGCCGATGGGCAGCGCCAGCACCGCGCTGCGCGCCGG
>NZ_VWWC01000152.1:0-16943 GCF_011753175.1 Burkholderia sp. Cy-637
GGATCATGAAGATCGCGAGGAAGGTCGCGGTCAGCATCCCGCCGATCACGCCGGTACCGATCGCGTGCTGGCTGGCCGAACCCGCGCCGTTGCTGATCGCCAGCGGCAGCACGCCGAGAATGAAGGCGAGCGAGGTCATCAGGATCGGGCGCAGCCGCAGCCGTGCCGCCTCCAGCGCCGCCTCGACCGGCCCCATCTTCTCCCCGACCTGCAGCTCACGCGCGAATTCCACGATCAGGATCGCGTTCTTCGCCGACAGGCCCACCGTGGTCAGCAGGCCGACCTGGAAGAACACGTCGTTCTCGAGGCCACGCAGCGTCGAGGCCAGCAGCGCGCCGATCACGCCGAGCGGCACCACCATGATCACCGAGAACGGGATCGACCAGCTTTCATACAGCGCCGCCAGACACAGGAACACCACCAGGATCGAGATCGCGTAGAGGATCGGCGCCTGCGAGCCCGACTGGATTTCCTGGAACGACAGGCCCGTCCACGAATAGCCGATGCCGGTCGGCAGTTGCGCCGCGAGACGCTGCATGGCCGCCATCGCCTGGCCAGTCGAGTTGCCGGTCGAGGCCTGGCCCTGGATTTCCACCGCCGAGATGCCGTTGTAGCGCTCCAGCTTCGGCGAACCATAGGTCCAGTGGCCGGTGGCAAAGGCGCTGAACGGCACCATCCCGCCCGCGCTGTTGCGCACGTACCAGATGCCCAGGTCTTCCGGCGTGACGCGGAACGGCGAATCCGCCTGCACGTACACCTTCTTGATACGACCGTCGGTATCGAGGAAGTTGTTGACGTACTGCGAGGCCCAGGCGATCGAGAAGGTCTGGTCGATCGCGGCAGCCGTCACGCCGAGCGCGTTGGCCTTCTCGCGATCGATGTCGACCTTGTACTGCGGCGTGTCGTTCAGGCCGTTCGGACGCACCAGCGCGAGCGTCGGATCCTTGGCGGCCATGCCGAGCAGTTGGTTGCGCGCCGCCATCAGCGCATCGTGGCCGAGGCCGCCGTTGTCGGTCAGCTCGAAATCGAAGCCCGCGGCGGTGCCCAGCTCGGGAATCGACGGCGGATTGAACGGAATCACGATGCCGTCCTTGTAGCCGGCATAGTGCCCGAAGGTCCGCTTAATCAGCGCCTGCACCTTGCGATCGGCGGCGCGGCGCTCCTCGAAGGGCCTGAGCTTGACGAACACCAGGCCGGCGTTCTGCCCGCGGCCGGCGAAGCTGAAGCCGTTCACGGTGAACACCGAGTCGACCACGTTCTTCTCTTCCTTGGCCATGTAGTCCGTGATGTCGGCCAGCGTGCGCGCGGTGGTCTCCTGGGTGGAGCCCGACGGCGTCTGGACGATCATGAACATGTAGCCCTGGTCCTCATCCGGCAGGAAGGACTTCGGCAGGCGCACGAACAGGAAACCGACGCCGACGATCACCGCGAGGTAGATCACCAGCCAGCGGCCCGAACGCTTGATCACGTGGTGCACGCCCACGTGGTACTTCTCGCGGCTCTTGTCGAAGTTGCGGTTGAACCAGCCGAAGAAACCCTTCTTCTCCTCGTGGTGACCCTTCTCGATCGGCTTGAGGATGGTCGCGCAGAGCGCCGGAGTCAGGATCAGCGCCACCAGCACCGACAGCACCATCGCCGAGACGATGGTCAGCGAGAACTGGCGGTAGATCGCGCCCACCGAGCCGCCCGAGAAGGCCACCGGCACGAACACCGCCGACAGCACCAGGGCCACGCCCACCAGCGCGCTGGTGATCTGGCCCATCGCCTTCTTGGTCGCTTCCTTCGGCGGCAGGCCTTCCTCGACCATCACCCGCTCGACGTTCTCGACCACCACGATCGCATCGTCCACCAGCAGGCCGATCGCCAGCACCAGGCCGAACATCGACAGCGTGTTGATCGTGAACCCGGCCAGGCCCATGATCGCGAAGGTACCGAGCAGCACCACCGGCACCGCGATGGTCGGGATCAGAGTGGCGCGCAGGTTCTGCAGGAACAAGTACATCACCAGGAACACCAGCACGATGCCTTCCAGCAGCGTCTTGACCACTTCCTCGATCGACAGGCGCACGAACGGCGTCGTGTCATACGGGTAATGCACCACCATGCCGTGCGGGAAGTACTTCGAGAGCTCCTTCACCTTGGCCTTGATCGCATCCGCCGTGGCCAGCGCGTTGGCGCCCGTGGCGAGCTGGATACCCAGGCCGGCGGTCGGCTGGCCCATGTACTTGGTGTCGAAGTTGTAGTTCTCCGCGCCCAGGCCGATCTGCGCGACATCCTTCAGGCGCACCTGCGAGCCATCCTGGTTCACCTTCAGCAGGATGTTGCCGAACTGCTCCGGCGTCTGCAGCAGGGTCTGCTCGGTGATGGTCGCCTGCAGCACCGTGCCGGCCTTGGCCGGCGTGCCGCCGATCTGGCCGCCCGCGATCTGCACGTTCTGCGCGGAGATCGCGTTCGAGACGTCGGCCGGCGTCAGGCTGAAGTTGTTCAGCTTGTTCGGGTCGAGCCAGATCCGCATCGCGTACTGCGAGCCGAGCAGCAGGGTCTGGCCGACGCCGTTCAGGCGGCTGATCGGGTCGAGCACGTGCGACGCGACGTAGTTCGTCAGGTCGTTGCGGCCCATGCTGCCGTCTTCGGAGTTGAACGCGATCCAGAGCAGGTAGCTGCTGCTGGACTTGGTCACCTTCAGGCCGAGCTGCTGCACCACCTGCGGCAGGATCGGCGTGGCCAGCGACAGCTTGTTCTGCACCTGCACCTGGGCGATGTCGGGATTGGTGCCCGGCGCGAACGAGATGGTGATCGTCGCGTTGCCCGAATCGTCGCTGGTCGACGACATGTACAGGAAGTTGTCGAGGCCGCTCATCTGCTGCTCGATCACCTGGGTGACCGTGTCCTCGACCGTCTTCGCCGAAGCGCCCGGATAGTTGGCCGTGATCTGCACCGCGGGCGGCGCGATCGTCGGGTACTGCGAAATCGGCAGCGTGAAGATCGAGGCGACGCCGACCAGCATCAGCACGATCGCGATCACCCACGCGAAGATTGGCCGATCAATAAAGAATTTTGCCATTTAGGACCCCTGGTTACTTCGCTGCGGACGCGCCCGATGCGGAAGCTGCGGAATCGGACGCGCCGGATGCCGGGGCGGACGCGGCCGGTGCCTGCGAGGCACCCGCGTCCGGCGCGGCGTTCGGATCGGGCGGCAGTTGCGCCGCCACCGGCTTGACCGTCATGCCCGGCTGGACCTTGCCCACGCCCTGCACGATCACGCGGTCGCCCGACTGCAGGCCGCCCTCGACGATCCAGTCCTGGCCGTAGGTGCCCGAGGTCTGCAGCACGCGCGGCGCGATCTTGTTGTCCTGGCCGACCACCAGCGCGGTCGCCTGGCCCTTCGGATCGTGCTGGATGCCGACCTGCGGCACCAGGAAGGCGTTGTCGTTGCTGCCTTCGTCGATGCGCGCACGCACGAACATGCCCGGCAGCAGCACGTGGTTCGGGTTCGGGAACAGCGCGCGGATCGTCACCGAGCCGGTGGTCTGGTCGACCGTCACGTCGGTGAACTGCAGCTTGCCCTCGAGCGGGTAGGTCTTGCCGTCTTCCAGCACCAGCTTGACCTTGGCCGCGTTCGGACCGGTCGTCTTGATGCGCCCGCTCTGGATGTCCTGGCGCAGCTTGAGGCCGTCCAGGCTCGATTGCGTGAGGTCGACGTACATCGGGTCGAGCTGCTGCAGGGTCGACATCAGCGTTGCCTGGCTGGCCTGCACGTAGGCGCCCGGCGTGACCTGCGAGATGCCGATGCGGCCCGTGATGGGCGAGAGCACGTCGGTATAGCCGAGGTTGATCTGCGCGGTGTCGACCGCCGCCTTGCCCGAGGCCACGTCGGCCGCGGCCTGGCCGGCCGAGGCCACGGCGTTGTCGTAGTCCTGCTTGCTGACCGCGTTCGAGGCCACCAGCACCTTGAAGCGCGCCGCCTGCGCGTTGGTCGAGGCGAGGTTCGCCTCGGCGCGCGCGAGCGTGGCCTTGGCGCTGTTCAGCGCGGCGATATAGGGCGCCGGGTCGATCTTGTACAGGCGCTGGCCCGCCTTGACGTCGGTGCCTTCGGTGAATTCGCGACGCAGCACGATGCCGTCCACCCGTGCGCGCACCTGGGCGACCAGGAAGGCATTGGTGCGGCCCGGCAGCTCGGTGACGACCGGCACCGATTGCGGCTGGACCGTCACGACGCCGACTTCCGGCACCGACGGCGGCGGCGCCGCGTCCTGCTTTCCGCAGGCGGCGAGCAGCGCGGCGGCTGCCGCGACAGGAATAATGCGATAAGAAACCCGTTCGACGCGCATGGAGCGACCTCTATAAGAATCAACGAAACGACACCGGGCCGGCGATGCAATGCCGGGTCCGATGGCAAACGCGGGGACGACAGACGCCTGCAGCCGCGATGACGGCAAAGGCCCGCGTCACGCCGGCCGTCCGCCACCCCGCACCGGCGGTGACGGCAAGACGACGCGACGACGACATCCGCGATGTGGCGCAAGCACACGTCGCGGACATAAAAACTTCATGAGAAACCGGGGAGCCCGGCCCGACCTCGCAGCGGAATGCGTCATCCCGCAGCGGCCTCAACTGGCGTTCTGCCGAATCGCGACGAGCGGTTTGCCCTGGATCCGGACTCGCCAAACTGATGGGCGGTGCGGGAAACTATCACAAACAAAGAATTGCTGCGTTGAACAAAACGCAAAAATCAATTGCCCGCGCCGACGCCGCCGACAGCGGCCGCCCCGCTCGCCATGCGCACCGCATCATGCTCGGCATGCACGCGAGCCGCCGCGGCTTGCAGATCCTCGACCCAGCGCGAGGGATTCTGGCGCGCCGGATTGAAACCGGCCTGTTCGTAGCGCGCCATTTCCTCCCGCACCTGCGCACGCGACAACACTGAATTGTCCTGGGCGAACGACACCGCGGGAACGACACATCCGGCCGCGACCAGGGCGGCTATCCATTTCGACTTCATGGTTTTTTCGACTCCAGAAAGCATCGGCTCGGCCGTCAGGACAGGTAAATGTCCGTGATGGCGTCAGCCAGGTCCGTCACGGCGGCCCGCGTCGTATCGCGAACCTGCCGCCCGGGGCCGGGAATGCCCCCCGTCTCCCGCGCCTTGCGGCGCCTGCTCCTGATCTGGACATCGCCGGTCCGTGGACCGCGCGATCTTGGTGGTGAACGCTGCGTGGATCGGCGGCGCCCGATTGCGCCGCGCGCCGGCAGTCGCGTTCCGCTGCCGGGGAACCGCAATGTAACAGCCACGCCATTGTTTGATTAGCGGCCCACGCCGGCATGGCCTTATGAACGCCATTCATGAATCGGCTCGCCGCGCGAGCCCGACAAACCGCGCCGGCGCGGGCCGAAGCCAGGCCGCACGCGGATTTTCGGCCGGTGATAGGATGCGCCTTCTTTATCTCGTTTTGATGTCCGCGCTTGCGCGGCGGATTCGATGGCACGCGACAATTTCAGCGATCTCCTGGCCTTTCTCGCCGTCGCGCGCGAACGCAGCTTCACCAAGGCGGCCTCGCAGCTCGGCGTTTCGCAGTCGGCATTGAGCCACACCATCCGCGGGCTGGAGACGCGGCTCGGCGTGCGGCTGCTCACGCGCACCACGCGCAGCGTCGCCACCACCGAGGCCGGCGAGCGGCTGATGCAGGTGGCCGGGCCGCGCTTCGACGAGATCGAATCGGAGCTCAACGCGCTGTCCGAGCTGCGCGACAAGCCGGTCGGCCTGATCCGCATCACCGCCACCGACCACCCGGTCGAGACCATCCTCTGGCCGCGCCTGAAGCCGCTGCTGGCCGATTATCCCGGCCTCAAGATCGAGATGTCGATCGACTACAACCTGTCCGACATCGTGGCGCAGCGCTACGACATCGGCGTGCGCTTCGGCGACCAGGTGGCCAACGACATGATCGCGGTACGGATCGGCCCCGACGTGCGCATGATGATCGCCGGCTCGCCCGAATACTTCGCGCGCCACCCGGCGCCGAAATCCCCGCAGGACCTGCTCGATCATGCCTGCATCAACCTGCGGCTGCCCACGCGCGGCAGCCTCTACGCGTGGGAGCTCAGGAAGGGCAAGCACGACCTGCTGGTGCGCGTGGACGGGCAGCTGATCTTCAACAGCACGCCGCAGATGCTGGCCGCCGCGCTGGAAGGTTACGGACTGGTCTACCTGCCCGAGGACCAGCTGATGCCGCAGGTGCGCGCCGGGCGCCTCAAGTGCGTGCTGAAGGAATGGGGCGCGACCTTCCCCGGCTACCACGCCTACTACCCGAGCCGCCGGCAATCGTCGCGGGCGCTGTCGCTGGTGATCGACGCCTTGCGGCATCGCGATTGAATCGAGGCGAGCGCCCGGCTGGCCTGAACGCCCGTCCCATCGCTTCGGGGCCCTGAAAGTTGCGCGCGCCGCCAAGGCGGCGGCGCTTCGGGCTTCACGACATCGCTTCGGTCTTCGCGACCGCAATCGTCATGGTCTGTGGAATCGCCACGCCGTTCTTCACCGCGGTGATCTCGGCCAGGATCGAGACCGCGATCTCGGGCGGCGTGCGGCTGCCGATATAGAGGCCCGCCGGACCGTGCAATCGCGCGAGCTGCGCCGCATCCAGGTCGAATTGCGCGAGCCGCTCGCGCCGCGCCGCGTTGTTGCGCCGCGAGCCTAGCGCGCCGACGTAGAAGGCCGGCGTCTTGAGCGCCTCCATCAGCGCGAGATCGTCGAGCTTGGGATCGTGGGTCAGCGCGATCACGGCCGAGCGCGCGTCGAGCCGCATCGCCAGCACGGTGTCGTCGGGCATGGTCCGCACCACGCGCACGCCGGGCACGTCCCAGGTATCGACATGCTCCTCGCGCGGATCGCAGACCGTCACCTGGTAGTCGAGGCCGGTGGCGATCCGGCACAGGTAGCGCGACAGTTGCCCCGCGCCGATCACCAGCAGCCGGTAGCGCGGGCCGTGCACGGTGCGCAGGTGCGCGCCGTTGAACACCAGGCCGTCGGCCGGCGTCGCCTCGTCGAGCGTGGCCTCGCCGCTGGCCAGCGACAGCGTGCGCGCCACCAGCCGGCCCGCGTCGATCGCCTCGCAGAGTTCGGCGATGCCGCTGGCCGGCGTCAGCGGCTCCAGCACCAGCTCGAGCGTGCCGCCGCAGGGCAGGCCGAAGCGATGCGCCTCGTCGGCGCTGATGCCGTAGCGGATCGTCTCCGGGCGCGCATCGGGGGCGATGCCGGCCTCGCGCACGCGCGCCACCAGGTCGTCCTCGATGCAGCCGCCCGATACCGAGCCGACCGCGAGCCCGTCGTCGCGCAGCGCGAGCAGCGCGCCGACCGGTCGCGGCGACGATCCCCACGTGCGCACCACCGTCGCCAGGAGCACGCGCCGGCCGGCCGCGAGCCAGCGGGTGCTGGTGCGCAGCACGTCGAGATCGACGCTGTCCATCAGTGCCCTCCCGCCGTCGCGGCGCGCAGCTTGGCCACCTCGTCGGCCGTCACGGCCGGCGCGTTGTTGTTCCAGCCCGCGCGGATGAAGGTCAGCACGTCGGCGATCTGCTTGTCGTCGAGCTGGTCGGCGAACTGCGGCATCGGATAGGCGGCCGGGATGCCGGCGATCACCAGGTCGCCCGTGCCGTTCAGCGTCACGTTGATCAGCGAGGCCGCGTTGTGCTCGAGCAGGTTCGGGTTGCCGGCCAGCGGCGCGAGCAGCGGGGCGAAGGCCTTGCCGTCGGTGCCGTGGCAATGCATGCAGTAGGCCGCGTAGACCGCCGCGCCCGGGTCGCCCGCCGGCCGCTTGAGCGCGGCCACGGTGCGCTGCGGATCGTAGCGATACGGCGGCGCGCCGGTGCCGCCCGCCGCCGGCAGCGATTTCAGGTAGCGCGAGATCGCCCCCAGATCCTCGTCGCTGAGGTACTGCGTGCTGTGGTTGATCACGTCGGTCATCGCGCCGAAGGCGCTGGCGTGCGCGTTGGCCCCGGTCTTCAGGAACTGCGTGAGCTCGGCCTCGCTCCAGCGGCCCAGGCCGGTATTGCCCTCGCCGGTCAGGTTGGAGGCGAACCAGTTGTCGAGCACACCGCCCGTCAGGTACGCGCCGCCGCTCTCGTCGAGTGCCTTCTCCTGGAAGCCGACGCCGCGCGGCGTATGGCACGAGCCGCAATGGCCGAGCCCCTGCACCAGGTAGGCGCCGCGATTCCAGGCGGCATCCTTGTCCGATTTCGACTGGTAGCGCGCGGTATCGAGGAACACCAGGTTCCAGAGCTTGAGCGGCCAGCGCATGTTGAGCGGCCAGGGGATGTCGGAGGCCTGGTTCGCCTGCGCGACGGGCGCCACGCCGTGCATGAAGTAGGCGTACATCGCGCGCACGTCGTCGTCGCTGACCTTGGCGTAGGACGGATACGGCATCGCCGGGTAGAGGTTGTGGCCGTCCCTGGCCACGCCCTCGCGCAGAGCGCGCGCGAAGTCGGCCTCGCTATAGCCGCCGATGCCGTGGTTCGCGTCCGGCGTGATGTTGGTGGTGTAGATCGCCCCCATCGGCGTGGTCATCTTCAGGCCGCCCGCGAACGGCTTGCCGTGCGGCGCCGTATGACAGGCGATGCAGTCGCCGGCGCGCGCCAGGTATTCGCCGCGCGCGACCAGGGCCGCGTCGGCATTGCCGGCGTTGGCTGGGGCATCGGCCGCCGCGGCGGCCGATGCCCACAGACCCAGGCCGCCCAGCGCGGCGACGCCGAACAGGCGGCGCAATCGGTTCGAAATCCTCATTGCTGGCCTCCTCATGCCGTCTTCTGCTTCAGTTGATTGCCGACCGGCATCTGGTAGAGCCGTCGTCCCGTGGCCGCGTGGATCGCGTTCGACAGGGCCGCCGCGATCGCCGAGGTGCCCGGCTCGCCGATCCCTCCCGGCGCCTCGGCGCTCTTGACGATATGCACGTCGATGCGCGGCGTCTGGTTGATGCGCAGCATCCGGTAGTCGGTGAAGTTGCTCTGCTCGACGCGGCCGTCGCGGATCGTGATCTCGCCATAGAGCGCGGCCGTGATGCCGAAGATGATGCCGCCCTGGATCTGCGCCTCGACCGTGTCGGGATTGACCACCATCCCGCAATCGACCGCGCAGACCACGCGGTTCACGCGCACCTCGCCGTTCTCGACGCTCACGTCGGCGACCATGCTGAAGAAGCTGCCGAACGCGTGCAGCACCGATACGCCACGGCCCTGGCCGGCCGGCAGCGACTGCCCCCAGCCCGATTCGCGCGCGACGATGTCGAGCACGTTGCGCGCGCGCGGCGTCGGCTCCAGCAGGGAGCGGCGATAGGCGACCGGATCGGCCTTGGCGCGCACCGCGAGCTCGTCGACGAAGCTCTCGACCACGAAGGCGCTGCGCGTCGGGCCCACGCCGCGCCAGAAAGCGGTCGGCACGTGGCGCGGTTCCTGGCGCACGTATTCGATGCGCTGGTTGGGGATCGCATAGGGCAGGTCCGAGGCCACCTCGACAGCGTCGGCATCGACGCCGTTCTTCAGCGAGCCGGGCACGAAGCGCGCCAGGATCGAGGAGCCGACGATGCGGTGCTGCCAGGCCACCGGCTTGCCGTTCGCGTCGACGCCGGCCGAGATGCGGTCGTAGTAATACGGCCGGTACATGTCGTGGCGGATGTCCTCCTCGCGCGTCCAGACCACCTTCACGGGCGCGTCCACCTGTTTGCCGACCTTCAGCGCCTGCACGATCATGTCGGTCTCGAGCCGCCGGCCGAAGCCGCCGCCGAGCAGGTGGTTGTGCAGCGTGATCTTGCTGGCGTCGAGCCCCGTCACGCGTTTCGCGGCCTCGATCGCGAAGCCGGGCACCTGGGTGCCGACCCAGATCTCGCAACTGTTGCCGGTCACCTGCACGGTGCAGTTGACCGGCTCCATGGTGGCGTGCGCGAGGAAGGGCTGCTGGTAGATCGAGTCGATGCGCGCGCCGGCCGTGCCGAAGGCCTTGGCGACGTCGCCGTCGTTGCGCGCCACGGCGCCCGGCTTCTCGGAGGCGCGCGCCAGATCGCCGACGATGTCGGCCATCGACACCTTCGCGCCATCGCCTTCGTGCCATTCGATCACCAGCGCCGAGGCGCCGCGCTTGGCGGCCCAGGTGTGGTCGCCGACCACCGCCACCGCGTTGTCGAGACGCACCACCTGGCGCACGCCCGGCACGCGCCTGGCCGCGCTGTCGTCGACGCTGGCGACGGTGCCGCCGAACACGGGGCAGTTGACGATCGCCGCGTAGCGCATGCCCGGCAGGCGCACGTCGAGCCCGAACTGCGCGCTGCCGTCGACCTTCTCCGGCGAATCGAGCCGCTTCACGGGCTTGCCGATCAGGGTGAACTTGTCGGGCGTCTTCAGCGCGACCTGGCTCGGCACCGGCAGCCTGGCCGCCGCGTCGACCAGCGAGCCGTAAGGCGCCTGGCGGCCGCTCGCGGCGTGGTGCACGGCGCCGTTGGCGGCCGAGCACGAGGCCGGATCGACCTTCCACTGCTGCGCGGCGGCCGTCACCAGCAGGCTGCGCGCGGTCGCGCCGGCGCGCCGCATCGGCTCCCAGGCGTAGCGGATCGAGGTCGAGCCGCCCGTCAACTGGCCGCCGCCCAGCAGCGGATCGCCATAGGCCTTGGCGTCGGCCGGCGCGTGGTCGAGCACCACGCTGTCGAGCAGCACTTCCAGTTCCTCGGCGATCAGCATCGGGATCGAGGTATAGACGCCCTGCCCCATCTCGACCTTCGGCATCACCAGCGTGACCTGCCCGGCGCGATCGATCCGCACGAAGGCGTTCGGCGCGAACAGGCCGGCCGGCGCCTGGTCGGGCGCGTCTCCGCCGATCACGGACGGGCGGCCCGATTCGCCGGCGGCCGGCACCGCGAAACCGAGCAGCAGGCCGCCGCCGGCCGCCGCGCCCAGCGTGAAGCCCGCCTGCAAGAAGCGCCGGCGCGAGATGCCGGCGCTGCTGTCGGCCGCCTGCTCCGTCTTGCCGGAGGCGCGGCCCGCTTCGATGATTCCCTCGGACATGGTCAGGCCTCCTGAGCGGCCAGCTTGATCGCCGCGCGAATCCGGTTGTAGGTGCCGCAGCGGCAGATGTTGCCGGCCATCGCCGCGTCGATGTCGGCGTCGTTCGGATGCGGGTTGGAGGCGAGCAGCGAGGCCGCCGCCATCACCTGGCCCGACTGGCAATAGCCGCACTGGACCACGTCGATCTTGCGCCAGGCCGCCTGGACCTTGGCGCCGGCCGGCGTCATGCCGACCGCCTCGATGGTGGTGATGTTGCGGCCGGCCACGGCCGCCACCGGCAGCACGCAGGAACGCACGGCCTCGCCGTCGAGGTGCACCGTGCAGGCACCGCATTGGGCGATGCCGCAGCCGAACTTGGTGCCGGTCAGGCCGACCAGGTCGCGCAGGACCCACAGCAGCGGCATGTCGTCGGGCGCGTCGACGGTATGCGACACGCCATTGATATTGAGGGTGGTCATCGAAAGCTCCCGGTTTGTGGGGTTGATTGTGCTTGGAGCGTGGAGCGGGTAAATCAGGCGTCGCAGTCGATCGGGTCGCGCTGCGGCGCGTCATCGGGTAAGGCGGGCGAGGCGCGCGGCTGGGTCAGCGTCGACAGCGCATGCGTCTCGAGTTCGAGCAGCGGCGGCACCACCGCGCGCAGGTAGTCGATGAAGGTGCGGACCTTGGCCTCGAGATGGCGCCGCGACGGATACAGCGCATGGATGCCGTGCGAGCGCAGGCGCCAGGCCGGCAGCACGCGCACCAGCGAGCCGTCGCGCAGGCCGTCGAGCGCGGTCGACAACGGCAGCGGCCCGATGCCCATGCCCGAGCGCAGCGCATCGGCCATCGCGTCGGCCACGTTGACGACGAAGGGCCATTGCCGACGCGGCGTGAACGATTCGGAGGACGCCGTGCCCTCGAGCTGCCAGCTTCCGGCCGAGGCATTGGGCACCATCAACTGCAGGCACACGTGATCGTGCAGGTCGTCGACCGTTGCGGGCGCATCCGAGCGGCGCAGATAGGCGGGCGAGGCGCACAGCACGCTGTAGGTGGTGCCGATGCGCTCGGCGATCAGCGCCGAATCGTCGAGCTGGCTGGCGACCACCACCGCGAGGTCGTAACCCTCGTCGACCAGGTCGGGCATGCGCTGTGCGAGCGTGAGGTCGATCGTGACCTCGGGATAGGTCTCGCGATAACGCGCCAGTCGCGGCAGCAGATAGTGCCGCCCGAAACCGGAACTCGCGTGGACTCGCAGGCGACCGCTGGGGCAGCGAGCCGCGCCGGAAGCTTCGGCCTCCGCATGATCGACCAGCTCGAGGATCTCGCGGCAGTGCGCGGCGTAGCGCTCGCCCGCCTCGGTCACGGCGATGCGGCGCGTGGTGCGATTCAGCAATCGCACCCGCAGCTGGGTTTCGAGAGACGAGATGGCGCGTGAGACCTGCGGTGTCGCGACATGCGCGGCCTGGGCGGCCTTGGTGAAACTGCCTGTCTCGACGACCTTCACGAACAGGCGCATGTTCTCGAGCGTGGGCATTCGATGTCGCTCCGATCAAGCCTGCCGATGCCCTCGCACCGGCGATGTCGCAAGGGGCTGCGACTCGACCGCCAATCATCGCACAGAGATTGATGAATGGTTTTCATAAGGGCATGCCGAAAATGGTCGAGCGCTATATCCATAAAAATCGTTCGCCCTTGACTGGCGAGGATTAGGCAAAACCGTTGCGCGCGCATCGAAACTCGTCTGTTGAGCAGTATGCATCGAAGACGTGGAATTTCGCCAGTCGCGCGTTCCTTAGTCTTGCTCACAAAAAGATTTTTCCGGCGAAATTCGCCGGCGAGCGCGCTTCGGCTCGATACGCGATGGCGCAGTCTCGTCTATATTTGTCTTACCGAAGCGCTATATCCCTCTATGCATATCCAATCCAGCGGGCTTGCAATGAGGAAATACCGGCGCGGCGGGTGGTGCAGTTGCAGCCTTGCCGTTTGATTGCCTGAGAGCTGAAGGCGCCGCGATTCCAGCGGCGCCGGTGGGACGGACACATCGCCCGATGTCGTCCGCGTGTTGCCAGCCGCATCTTTCCACTCAGAAACAAGGATCCATTCATGACTCCAGCCAGCCCGAGATATCGATCGAGATTCGCGACCGCGCTTTTCGATCTGCTCAACCCCATACCGTATGGCCTGTTCGTCGGTACGCTGATCTTCGACATCCTCTACGCCAACACCGCCAATGTGCTTTGGGCAAAGAGCGCGGCCTGGCTCGTCACCATCGGGCTCGTGATCGCGATCATTCCGCGCCTTCTCAACCTCGGCCATGTGTGGTTCGCCTCGCGCCAGGCGGTGCTGCCCGTCGAGCGCCTCGACTTCTGGCTGAACCTGGTCGGCATCGTCGCGGCGATCCTCAATGCCTTCGTGCATAGCCGCGACGCCTATGCGATCGTGCCCGAGAACGTGATCCTCTCGGTGATCACGGTCGCGCTGCTCGGCATCGCGCAGTTGATGCTCGCCGGCAACAAGTTCGTCGTGAAGGGAGGCAGCCATGAATAAGCCGGTTTGGGGAGGCGTCCTCACGATCGCCGTCGCGATGCTGTTCAGTGCCTGCAGCGAGAAGGCGAAGTACGATCCCGAGCACCAGGCCGGCTCGAATCCGCCGCTGCCGAGCGCGCAGAACTTCATGGTGCCGCCGATGCAGGTGCCCGAAGGCGTGGGCTGGAAGGACGGGCAGACGCCCAAGGTGGCGGCGGGGCTGAAGATCGAGAAGATCGCCTCGGGCCTCAAGCATCCGCGACAGGTCTATGTGCTGCCGAACCAGGATGTGCTGGTGGTCGAGTCGAGCAGCCCGAAGACGGAGCCCGTCACCACGCCGAAACAGTTGATCGCCGGGATGGTGACGAGCCGCTCGGGCAAGGGCGCCAAGGGCGGCAACCGGGTCACGCTGCTGCGCAAGAAGGCGAACGGCAGCGGCGAATGGGATCAGTACGTGCTCATCGACAAGCTCAATTCGCCGTTCGGCGTGCAGTTGATCGGCGATACGCTCTATGTCGCCGATACCGATGCGCTGCTGAAATTCCCGTATGCGACGGGCGAGACCAGGATCAGCGCGCCTCCTGTCGAACTGGCCGACCTGCCCAGCACCATCAACCATCACTGGACCAAGTCGCTGCTGGCGAGCCCGGATGGCGAGAAGCTCTATGTCGGCGTCGGCTCGAACAGCAATGTCGGCGAGAACGGGCTCGATGTCGAATATCGGCGCGCGGCGATCCTGGAGGTCGACGTCGCGTCGGGCGCGAGCCGCATCTACGCATCCGGCGTGCGCAATCCGACCGGCCTGCAATGGGAGCCGAAGACCGGCAAGCTGTGGGCGATTGCGAACGAGCGCGACGAAATCGGTGCCGACCTGGTGCCGGATTACCTGACCTCGATCCAGGACGGCGGCTTCTACGGCTGGCCCTACAGCTATTACGGGCAGCACGTCGACTCGCGCGTGAAGCAGCAGCGCCCGGACCTGGTCGCGAAAGCGATCAGCCCCGACTACGCGATCGGCTCGCACGTCGCCCCGCTCGGCTTGTGGTTCTATACCGGCAACAACCTGCCGGCCGAGTATCGCGGCGGCGCCTTCATCGGCGAGCACGGCAGTTGGGATCGCTCGCCGCTGAGCGGTTACGCGGTCGTCTACGTGCCCTTCGAGAACGGCAAGCCGAGCGGCGCGCCGAAGCCGGTGGTCACGGGCTTCGCGTCCGACGACGAAAAGCAGTTGTACGGCGCGCCGGTGGGCGTCACGCAGGATGGCGACGGCGGCTTGATCATCGCCGACGATGTCGGCGACGCGGTCTGGCGTGTGACGCGGGCAGGCAATTGAGGGATTGAGCGCCGGCACGATGCGATGGCGCGCGAGCAGTTGCGCCGCCATCGCATCCCTGCTGGCGAGTCGATCGAATCGTAACCGCGGTCAGGATCCTGGCCGATGCGAGTTGGCGAAGTCGACGATATGCCGGGCCACGCCCGACGGATCGTCCTCCATCAGGAAATGCCCGCAAGCGTCGAGCACGTTCAGCACCGCGCCCGGAATATCCGATTGCAGGCGATAGGCGTAGTCGAGTGGCTGCCATTCGTCCTGCACGCCCCACAGGATCTGCACGGGCAAGGCGAGCTTCGGCAGCCGTTCGCCGAAATCCGCCGTGTAGCGAGAGTCGTAGTGAGCGACCTGGTTGCGATAGAACCCGCTCTGGCCGATCACGCCGCAGATCGGCTTCAGGTAGCACGCCAGCAATTCACCCGTCATGCGCGACTTGTCGTGCACTGCCATCTTCAATTGCCGTGTCATCAGCTCGCGATGACGCTCGGCATCGACTCGCGCGAAACGCTGGTAATCATCGCGGAACTCGCGCCAGGTCGGCGACGGCCAGGAATCGTAGCCCGGCGCATCGGCTATCGTCAGGGAGCGTAAGCGCTCGCCGGCGTTCATCGCATACAGCAGCGCGGCGACACCGCCGATATCGTGACCGACGAGATGCACCGCGTCGAGCGACCAATGCTCGAGCAGGCGCTGGAGCAAGCGTGCCTGCTCGGCCACCGACGTGTCCGCGTCGACCGGACATTCGGATTCACCGAAGCCAAGCAGGTCGAACCAGTGGACGCTGAACCCCGCATCGCGACAGGCGGGAATCACGTTGCGCCAGACGATCGAATGCGCGGGCGTGCCATGGACCAGCACCAGGGGCGGCCCTTCGCCGACATGGCCGGTGGCAATTCGACGGCCGTCGATCAGGACATCGGCGCGGGCCAGGTTCCAGGGGGATGTCATCGTGGATCTCCTTGATTGGTGACTGTCGATCCAGTCTATGGAGGCCCTGCAAATGACGCCAATGACATCTACTATGAATGAATCGCAACTTTTGTCATGGATCCGTCGAGATGAGTGCTCCGAACCAGCGTCTGTCGATCGATACGCTACGGACCTTGCGCACGGTGGTGGATACCGGCAGCGCGACGGCCGCCGCGGATCGCCTGAACCTGAGCCAATCCGCCGTGAGCTGGAAGATCAAGCGCCTCGAGGCGCAGCTCGGCAGGACGCTGCTGCGCAGGGACGGGCGCCGACTGGTCGCGACGGCCGATGGCGAGGCGCTGCTTGCCCACGCTCGCCGCATTCTCGACGCACATGACGATGCGCTCGCCTATTTCGCGCCGTCGAGGCTGAAGGGGCGTGTTCGTCTTGGTGTGCCGGAGCAGGTCGGGCTGGATCGGATCGCTCCCTTGCTCGCGGAGTTTTCGCGCCGACATCCGCGTACCACGGTGCAGCTCAGCGTGATGCAGAGCCCGGCGCTACGGGACGCGCTGGCTCAGGACACGCTCGATCTTGCCGTGCACCAGGATTATCTCGATCGCATCACGAGCGCTGATACGCCGCTTTGGCGGGAGTCGCTGCATTGGTGCACCTCGGCGGCCACACCGTTGGCAGTCGCCAAGTCGATTCCGCTGGTGACGTTCGGCACGGGATGCCATTACGGCTGGTTGGCCCAGGCGACCTTGCGCGAGGCCGGCATGGATCATCGCATCGTGGCGGAAACGCCGTCGCTTGCCGGCATACAGAGCGCGATCGGATCGGGGCTCGGTTTCGGGATCCTGAACGACCGGGCGATCAGCAACGATGTGATGACGGCAGCTGAACTGGAGCGTCGCTTTCCGCTGCCGGACGTCGTCCACGCATTGAGATACGGGAAACGGGCGCGCGATGCCGCATTACGAGCACTGCACGAAGCGCTGCAGGGGATGTTGGGAAGTATTGCCGCTTGATTTTCTGGCGGCTGGAAAGACAAAACCCCCGCTGCCTAGGGCAACGGGGGTTGTCATGAGGGAAGCCTGACGATTACCTACTTTCACACGGGCAATCCGCACTATCATCGGCGTGGAGTCGTTTCACG
>NZ_VWWC01000153.1:0-16935 GCF_011753175.1 Burkholderia sp. Cy-637
CCGGCCGAGCGGATCGGCGCGCCACCCGCGGCCGCGCCGCCCGGCGGCGCCACGCGCAGCACCTGGCCGACCTCGATCGCATCGGGGTTCGTGATCGAGTTCCAGCGCACCAGGTTCGACATCGGCTGACGGTTCGCGCGCGCGATCTTCGACAGCGTGTCGCCACGCTCGACGCGATAGAAACCGGGGCCGACCGGCGCGGAGCCGCAGGCGGCCAGCACGGCGACGAGGGAAGCGACGACGAACCTTCGGGTGGTCTTGACCAGCATGAAACCTCACAGGACACCGTCGCGACCGGCACGACGGCGAAACACGAAAACCCCGGATTTTACCGGGTTCGCGGCGCGGGCCGCCGATTCGAGGTAGAGATTGCGCGGCCGGGCTTGCGTGGCATGGCGCCGCGTGGGGCTTGGCGGCGCTGGAAGCGGGCAGGTGAGTGACGGATTGGACGGCCGTAGTTCAGGCTGGAGCGCTGCCCGCCGGGCCGCGCTCCATGCCTTGCCGTGTCGATCGTCGCGGATCGCCTCAGCCGAGCGGCGAGACGCGAATGCGCAGCGCGGCCGTCTCGGTCGCGCCGGGCGCCAGCATGCGCAGCCCCAGGCCGTTGTGGATCGCGTCGGGCAGGCCGAGCCAGGGCTCGACGCAGTAGAAGTCCGACTCGGGCTTCTCGGTCCAGGTGGTCACGGCGTACCAGGGGATCGAACCGGGGCGGTTCAGGTCGATCTCGATGCGCCGGCGGCGGCCGGCCATGTCGATCTGCACCGGGCGCGAGGGCACGCCCTCGAGGCAATGGAAGCGATCGAGGATGCGCGCCTCGTCGAGCGTGTAGTGCGGCTCGCCCGCGATCGGCGCGCTGATCGAGCCATCGGGCTGCTGGTGGCATTGCCGCGTCGGCGGCAGTTCGATGCGGGTCCGAGCGCGTTCGTCGTGCGGCAGCGCGAAGTAGAAATGATGGCCCGCGTAATAGGGCAGCGAGGGCAGCGGCGCATCGCCGAGATTGCGCGTGGTCAGCTCGACGTCGAGCGTGTGCGCGTCGACGAACTGGTAGCGCGCGTCGAAGCGGAACGCGAACGGGTAGGCCTCGCGCGTGGCTTCGCTGCTCTCCAGCGTCATGTCCACGCCGCGGCCGTCGGCATCCACGTGCGCGGCGAACGGCAGGTCGCGTGCGAAACCGTGCATCGGCAGCTCGCGTACCACGCCGGCCGCGTCGCGCCAGCGGCCGATCGTGTCGCCCACGCGATGGCGGCCGAGGAACGGGAACAGCAACGGATTGCCGCCGCGCACCTTGGCCGGCGCGCTCCAGTCGGCCTGCTCGGGCCAGAAGATGATCGGCTCGTCGCCGATGTGCCAGGACAGCAGGCGCCCGCCTGCCTGGGGGGCGATGCGCAGGCGCGCCGCGCCGTCCACGAGTTCGATGATGTCCTGCTGCTGGAAGATGGGCATGGGGTTCCTTCGGTCGGCATCGACAAGGCAAATCGGGCGGACAGCATAACGGATCGATGCGCGCTTGTGCGCTGCGGGGCGCGCCGATCGGCAGGCTTCGGTACCAGGCGGCCGAGGCGATCGGCAAAACTTGCTCGGGGGAAACCCGTGTCGGGAAATTGCGGGTAGCAATCTGACGGACCGTCAGGATAATGACGTCAACCGGTTACGTTTCGTTACACCGGACTTGGCTATCGGGAGTCGGCAGCATGGATCTGGCAATGGCAATGGGCATCGCATTGTTCGGCATGTTCACGGGCAGCACGGTGCTGTTCTTCTACCAGCTCGGTCGCTGATTTCGTCGCGCGACGGAGCCTGTTCCGTCGCTGTCTGCCGGCTCGCCGTCCTCGGACCGCGGGCCGTTTGTTTTTCATGATCATTTCAATTTACTGACAACGCGGTTCCAGTGTCGATGATCGCGGCATCGAGGCGCCATTCGGCTTGGCGCTCCTTATGCTGCTGTGCATAATCGGGGCGCTGCCGGCGATCCTGCCGGCTTTTCCCCTCCATCCATCGACAAAAGGACTGACGCGTGAGCCTCTGGTTTCTGGTATTTCTGAGCGTCCTGCAGGGCGTGACCGAACTCTTCCCCGTCAGCAGCCTGGGCCACACGCTGCTCGTGCCGGCCCTGATCGGCATGCATATCGACAAGCACGCGCCGCAGTTGCTGCCGTTCCTGGTCGCGCTGCACCTCGGTACCGCGCTCGCGCTGCTCTGGTATTTCCGCGCACGCTGGTGCGCGCTGGTGCGGGGCTTCTTCGCTTCCTTCGCGGGGCGCCCCAACGACGACGCGCACATGATGTGGGCGCTGATCATCGGCACCATTCCGGCCGGGCTGGTCGGGTTGCTGCTCGAGAAGAAGATCGAGCATGTGTTCCATGACCTGCGGATCGTGGCCGGCGCGCTGATCGTCAACGGCATCCTGCTGTGGTGGGGCGATCGCCTGCAGCGCTCGCGCGTGCATCGCGCGCCCGAGAAGCTCGGTTTCGGCCGGGCCTTCCTGGTCGGTCTCGCGCAAGTGGGCGCGCTGATCCCGGGTTTCTCGCGCAGCGGGCTGACCATGATCGCCGGCAATGCGGCGGGGCTCACCACCGAGAAGGCGGCGGAGTTTTCGTTCCTGCTCGGCACGCCGATCATCCTGGCCGCGGGCGTACTCGAGCTGCCGAAGCTGTTCCATGCGCCGGACCAACTGGCCGATGCCGCGCTGGGTGGCGTGTTGACGGCGATCGCCGCGTACCTGAGCGTGCGTTTCCTGATGCGTTATTTCGAGGGGCGCGGGCGGCTGGCCGCGTTCGGCGTGTATTGCGTGCTGGCAGGACTGTTCTGCATCGGCTGGTTCGCGTTTCATCCGCAGCCGGTTTGAGTTGAGGTGCCGCGGGGCGGCAGTGGCGCGGCCGATTTCGACGGCCGCCCCTGCCGCCCCGTTTTACGCTGGCTGCCCGGGAGCGATCGGGTATAATTGCCGGCTCGGGTTTTTCTCGCGGAGCGGGTTTCGTGCTTCGGTGGGAACGGCCCGATCGGATGGTTCGCCTCGGATCGTCCGCATGTCTCTTCGGGCAGTGCATCGGCGCTGCCTGTCTCACGACCGCCCTTAGCTCAGACGGATAGAGCAACGGCCTTCTAAGCCGTAGGTCACACGTTCGAATCGTGTAGGGCGGGCCAGACAAATCAATGGGTTAGCCCGATCCTCGATACTCTGTTCACAACATTTGGACTCCATATAGGCACTGTGTAGGTGTTGGCGACCAACATGGATCTGGAACGATTCAGGCCTGCAGCAACGTCGCCGATGTGCGAACTATGTTGATCGGACGTCCGTTCATAGAGATTGCCCGCGAACTACTTTTTCCGGCACGCGCCAAGATCCAACTTTCGACACTGAAGCGAGCAGGATTGACTGCCGCCAGTTGAGCGAGGGTGTGGCGGCCGCGTGTCGGCTTGATAGCAGGGATGGGGCACGTCGTTTCACGCAGCGTCCAAGTTCGATTAGGCCACCTCGGTCGGAATCTCACGAGTTGATTTTCGTAATTGAATCGCTCGGGTTGGGAATGGTGTTTTTCTTTTGTTTCGATTTCGCGGTCAATTGATTCGCTTCTTTGCATTCCCGGCCGAATTTTTATTGAAAATAAGAAATCGTTCCTTGAATTTCGGGTGTGACGAAATACTGTCGATGATGAGCGCGGATCATCGGGCAGCGCGATGGATGATCCAGTGAAACACATTGCGGAAGCCAGTCATGCGTATTGCCTACACGCGAACCACCGGTGTTGGAAATGTTCGACCATACTTGCAATGTCTGGGCGATCTGTTCGAACGTCACGGTGTTACGGCAAAGCTGTTTTTTATATCCAGCGAACGTTCTTCCCAGGATTTTCCAGGAGAGGTGCAACGGCTCGATCCAGGAATCCGTGCGGCAGAGCTTGCGGAATACCTTAGAGCGTGGCGAGCGGATGGCTTGGTTTCATTGTCGGTTCCGGATGACGGTGCGCTACGAGATGCCCTGGTTGGAGACATTCTCGATACTCACGAGGTGCCTTCGATCGTCCACTCCGCGCATGCGACAAAGGTGCTGGCGAATAAATGGGAAACCAGACTGCTTCTCGAGAGTTTCGGCTTGCCGGTCGCGCCGGGCATCCTGGTGGATGGACAGGCCATCAGCGAAGAAAATCTGCTGTCCACGGTGTATGCGGATTTCATCGTGTTGAGCGGGGCAGGCCTCGGATACCCGCTCCTGACCAAACCCCTGTGGGACAGCCTGGGGTATGGCATAGCGTTTCATCACGACGAAAGCTCCCTGAGCGAATATTTCGCATCTCGTCGTGGCGGCAATGTCGTGCTCGAAAAGTTCATCCGCGGCGACTTGTATTCGATCGAGATCGTCGGCAAGGATGGCCGGTATGTGTTTCAGCCGCTGCTGTGGAAAGGCCTGACCGAGGCCGTGAGATCACTCTATTACACCGAAGTTCGTCATTCCCTCGCGGATCATCGTGCCATTGCGGCCCTCGATCCCATGAAGGAGCGCTTGATCGATTTGTGTAGGCACCTCGGCATCAATGGGGTCGTCGAGGTAGAGATGATTTTCGATGGCCGGGATTTTCATGTCATCGAGATCAACCCCAGAGTCTCTGGAACGACGGTGTTGTCGATCGCGGCATCAGGCATCAATACCTTCGAGGCCTTGACGAAGATGTTGCTGGGAATCTGGCCGGAGTATGCGTCATCCGTGGATCGGGATCGACGCACGGACCGATTTTCCGTCCAGTTTCCCCATCAGGGCATCAAGCCAGGGTTGGACGGCTTCGAGTTCGAACTGGTGCAGTCGACGAGTTTTCAGAACGCCGGCTCGACGTATCACAGTGCCACGGTCTCCGGCCCGAAGCAGGCGCTGACGCGGCTCGGCGATGGAATACGAAATCACTTTCATATCACCGCGGAAACCGAATGCCGAATCCGGAGAATTGAATCCTCGAGTCGATGATCGATATCGAACGCCTGAAAATCGTCCTTGGAGGTCGGGAATCATGCAATTGGAAAATATCATCTACCAATACGATATCAATGGCTACGCGATCATTGATGGGGCACTGTCGAGCGAAGTCAGTGACGACATTCTTGCCTTCTGGAATGAAAATCTGACGGATCATTATCTCCACGATGTCGATTTGAACTGGTCAGGCGGGTGGCGGGCCTTGATCGACGTCAGTCCGGTCTTCCTGGTCCTCGACAGGATTTTTGCATCCCGATTTCGCCTGGATCATATTTTTTGTGCTGACGAAAATTTTGTCAGCAGCGGTGGGAGGATGCATCATCAGGCCGACATGTTCGAAGACGGGGTGTTCTACTTCGTCAAGGGAGGGAAGATATTCAACGGGTTGACCGGGGTGTTGTATGCGTTGTCGGAGATGGGGCCGGACGTGAGCCATTTTTGCTGCATCCCAGGATCGCATCGTGCGAATTTCGAGGTGCCGAGCGAGTATCGGAATCCGGTCGACAATCCATTGGTCAAGCATTTGCATCTGCGGCGCGGTGATGCCTTGATATTCTCGGAGGCTCTGGTTCACGGCACCTATCACGTGGAGAACAGTGAGCAGCGAAGAGCCATTTTCGCGAGGTATACGAATTCATACTCGTATTATCGAAAGCCAGCCGAACATGGGGACTTGAGGGCACTCCCGTCGACTCCGAACCATGCGCGACTGCAATTGCCATACATCGATCCGGAAAAATTGACGGAACGACAGCGGCGGCTAGTGATCGAACCGGCCTACGCACGTGGCAAGGCACCACTTTGATCGGTGAGATGATTCGTACCGGTGCCAATGATCGGAGATGTTTGAAATGATTCCCGTCAGCGTGAAAGCCATCCTAAAGGTGCAAGGCCGGGTGTTGTTCCTGAGGAATCCTCGCGAGGAGTGGGAATTGCCCGGGGGCAGGCCCGAACAGGGTGAATCGCTCGAGGAGGCGCTGGTTCGAGAGGTGCAGGAGGAATGCGGGCTTACCGTATTGCACACGCGCTACGTCGGTAGTCGATCGTGTGAGGTGATCGCTGGAAAACACGTGCTGATCGTGTGTTTTTGGTGCGAATTGGGGGCGGGCGATATCGTGCTGAGCGATGAGCATGATCGATTTTCATGGATCGACCTGCGTCTGGCGCGGCCGTCGAATCTTCCTCCGTACTACTGGGATTTCTGCTCTGCGGCCGACTCTGCCGAGACGGGGACCCGCCATGCCTGAACCTCGCGGCGATCTCTCCCTTCACGAGAAGGGCCTTCCGACATATCGCATCCTGTCCATGCTGTCGGACCCGGGCGCCGATCTGCCCTCCGAAGACGTGATCGATTACCTTCAAGACGACGGCAAATTCAAGGCGTGGGCGATAGATGGCGCCTCGTTCCTGACCGAGCAGCCGTTCACGACGTTTCCCGATAGATCGGATGCCCATTGGTTCGCTACCGAGTTGTCGGCGTTCCTGGGGCGCGATTTGCGCCACGGCGACTTCGATATCGAGCGGCTTGGCACGCATTTGATGGCGCTGCGTCGGGATTATCTCGACCGGGCTCCCGGGACACCTGTCTGGGCCCATCCTGTGGCGGCCTGCACCATCATCGAGATGCAGCGGCAGGGGCAGCGAGTGATGGTCGATATCCACCAGTATGCCGACGCCTTCGTGCTGTTCGGTTCAGGAGTCGCGGTCCAGCCGGCGAGTGCATCGGCGGGATTCGTGTCGGCTGCGGGCGATTTCCCCTGGAAGCCGTTTTCCGGATTTTCGGGCGAACGCCTGGCCGAACTCAGGGAACGACGCATCGTGCAGCAGCGGAATCAAGACACGACGGCGCTGACGCTCAATGCCGCCAGCGTGAATAACGTCGTGCATGTGCGCAAGATGCTCGACGTGCCGTGCCAAGTTCTGCTCGGCACCGATGGCGTCTCCCGTGCTTGGGAGAAATACCGG
This sequence comes from Burkholderia sp. Cy-637, assembly GCF_011753175.1. Classification (NCBI taxonomy): domain Bacteria; kingdom Pseudomonadati; phylum Pseudomonadota; class Betaproteobacteria; order Burkholderiales; family Burkholderiaceae; genus Burkholderia; species Burkholderia sp. Cy-637. Next base: position 6,935 of record NZ_VWWC01000153.1, read on the forward strand.
CTGCTCGAGCGCGAGGAAGTCATCGAATTGGTTGCGACAGCGGGCCTTCAGGCATTGTTCAGGCGTCTCAGGCATCACGAAGGAGGCCTGGACCGCGCCGGCCCGAAAGCGAGGGACGATGCCGCGGCGTTGCACGTCCAATGTCTGTAGGCGCGATGACGGATCGCTTCTCGCGAGACAGCGACTTCATCTGATATCGAGGTGCCAGCATGTCTGATCTGCTCGTCCGCGGCGGTTTTCCGCTCGAAGGCGTGGTTCGCCCTTCCGCAAACAAAAATGCCGTGCTGCCGATTCTTTGCGCGACGCTGCTGAGCGAGGCGCCGATTTCATTGCGGCATGTGCCCGATATCACCGATGTCGGGCGGATTCTGGACATCTTCAGGAGCCTCGGCAGCCAGGTCGAATTCGATTCGATATCGCATACCTTGATGCTGCATCACAAGAACCTCCGGTTCGATCCGGTGCGCCAGTCGCTCCCCGAGGAGATGCGTTCCTCGGTGATGCTGATTCCGCCGCTGCTCGCGCGCTTTGGGCGCGTTCGAATTCGAGCCGATACGAAGGGCTGCACGCTGGGGGCTCGGGAAATCGATCCGCATATCGATGTACTCCGGCTGTTTGGTTTCGGCGTGACCCAGGATGAGGATTTTATCGAGGTGAAGGCCGACGCGAGGCCGACGGCCGTCGTGCATTGGCTCGACTACGCATCGGTAACCACGACGGAGAATTTCGTGCTGTGTGCCGCGTCGGTATCGGGCGAGTCGCGCTTGACCAATGCGGCTACCGAACCGCATGTGCAGGAATTTTGTCAGTTCATGGCCTTGCTGGGGATCCAGGTCGAGGGAATCGGGACCTCGCGTTTGAGTGTCGCGGGTTCGATTTTCGGGGGGCCTGTCGAGTACGAGTTTGCGGAGGATCACCATGAGGTCGCGACTTTTCTTGCGATTGGTGCCATCACCGACGGTCATGTCCGGATCAGGAACTCGACGCCCCAGCATTTCCCCTTGATCGACCGTACCTTTGATCGATTGGGCGTGAGGATCGTCCACGAAGGCGGTTGGAGCGTCGCAAAGCGGGAAGGGCCATTGACGATCGCCCAGCCGTTCACACGCAATATCCTGCCCAAGATCGAAGCGGCTCCCTGGCCGTATTTCCCGGTGGATCTCCTGCCGATTTTCGCGGCCTTGTGCGTCAAGGCCGACGGGAAGATCCTGCTTTGGAACAAGGTATATGAAGGGGCATTGAATTGGGTGACGGAATTGACCAAATTCGGCGCGCACACGTTTCAGGCGGACCCGCATCGCGTGGTGATATTCGGCGGCCAGGGCCTGCGTCCCGCGACTGTCGAGAGCCCTTACATCATCCGCGTTGCGATTGCCTTGCTGATGCTTGCCGCCAGCATCCGCGGAGAATCCCGGATCCGTAACGCGCAGCCGATCAGGCGCGCGCATCCCGACTTCATCGGCAATCTCCGCGCGCTGGGCGCGGAGATCGAGTGGCAAGAAGAGAACATCTGATCGCTGGCACGGGTGCATCCTCGATGCGCGAACGCTGGCCAGCCCGGATGTTCCATCCCGCCTTGCTATCCACATCGACCATCGACGAGTGTTTGAATGGACAGCAGCCGGCAGCGCATGATTCTGATTTCGACCAGCATCAGCGCTGTTCTGGTCATGCTCGATACGTCGATCGTCAATGTCGCCCTCGCCGATATGGCTCGCGATCTCGGCCTGGCTGCCGTGGCCATGCAGTGGACCGTGAATGCCTATGTCGTGGTTTTTGCCAGCTTGCCGCTAACGGGCGGCGCGCTAGGCGACAAGCTCGGTGCGCGGCGCATGTACATCTTCGGGCTGATGGTCTTTGCGATTGGCTCGCTGGCATGCGGATGTGCCTCGACCATGCCGATGCTCATCTTCGGGCGAATCGTGCAGGCCGTGGGCGGGTCCTTGTTGCTTCCATGTTCGCTGTCCTTGCTGACGCATGCCTATTCGGATGGCAGCGCTCGCGCTCGTGCAATCGCGTCCTGGTCGAGCTGGGGCAGCATGGCGCTGGTGGTCGGGCCGCTCATCGGTGGCGTGCTGCTGACGCTATTCAGCTGGCGCGGCATCTTTCTCGTGAATTTACCGTTCTGTGTTGCCGGCATCCTGTTTTCCCTGAAGGTCGATGACGACCGTGTCGTGCGAGTCGATCGCCGACTGGATTTGCCGGGGCAGATCACCATGGCCATCGCGATGGTGCTTCTCACGGCTGCCCTGGTGGAGGTCAGCGAGTTGGGGTGGCGTGATATCCGGATCTGGATCGCGCTTGTCTTGTCGGGGTTGTTTGCGCTTTGTTTCATCGCGATCGAGCGCCGGTCAGCTTCTCCCATGCTGCCGCTCACGCTTTTTTCGAATCCCACCTTCTCCCTGGTCTGCTATGTGTTCCTGGCGGGAGCGGTCGCGTTTTTCGGCATGTTGTTCGTGCTCAGCCTGTATTTTCAAATGGCCCGGTCGTTTTCGCCGCTGCAAACGGGGCTGGCGCTGCTGCCGCTGACGATTTCCATCATGGCCGGAAATCTTCTGTCGAGACGCCTGGTAAGTCGAGCTGGCCCCTTGGTCTTGATGCTGCTCGGGACGGGAATCCGGTTGATCGGCTTCGTCGTGATGACGCTGACTGTCACGGGAGCGTCCTATGTGCCTGTCGCCTCGAGTTTGGTCCTGGTTGGGTTGGGCGCGGGCCTCGGGTCACCCATGTCGACCTCGGTGTTCATGTCGGCGGTGCCGGGGCAATACAGCGGCATCGCGTCGGGCATCCTGCGAAGCACGGGGCAGCTCGGAGCGGCTATCGGCGTGGCCGTGTTCGGTGCGCTGCTGGTAGGTCCGCGCGCACTGCCGATCGGCATGAGCATGGCGGCACTGTGGTCCGCCGTGTTGACCGTAACCATCGTTCTCGTCAACTGGCATTTGTTGAGGCGATCGCGGTTCGCGCATGCGCCGCCTGCGGCGGCGGCGGAACGGTGAATCGACCTGGTCGTTCCAAACGCTTGCGTCGGCCTGTTTCCTTCCGGGAAGTCGACTGCCATTTGCACGCGATATGACGGTTCCAGGTGCGCGCGTGATGAGTGGTCCGGATACTCGAAGCGTCGCACGTGGCGCAAGGTCCAGCGCCTCAGGCATCCCTGTCAGTCCATCGGTGACGGCGATCAGGATGTCGTTCACACCACGCGTTTTCAGATCATTGAAGACCTTCATCCAGAACTTCGCGCCTTCGGTACCTTCGATCCAGAGCCCTAGAATGTCACGCGTTCCATCAGGCAAAACGCCCAGCGCCAGATAGATGGCCTTGTTCCTCACGACGGCGTTTTCCCGGATCTTGACTCGCAAGGCATCGAAGAAGACGACCGGATACATCAGTTCGAGCGGCCGGGCTTGCCAGGCCGTGACCTCGGCCATGACTTCATCGGTGACGGAGCTGATGAAATCCGGCGACACCTCGGTGCCGTACTGTTCGAGCAGAAAAGCCTGGATTTCTCGCACGGTCATGCCGCGACAACCCGGCCTACTTCGAGGAGTTCTTCGGCCCCGTCGCACAGGTCCATGTCGTGAAGAGCGACGACGAGGCAGTCGAGCTTGCCAACGACTCGCGCTACGGGCTGGCCGGCGTGGTGTTCTCACGGAACATCGAACGCGCCAAGTCGCTGGCCTCGCGCATCGAGACCGGCGCGATCTGGATCAATACCTTCGCCAGCACCGCTCCCGAATTGCCGTTCGGCGGCGTCAAGCGTTCGGGCTACGGCCGGGAGCTGTCCGAGCTTGGTATCAAGGAATTCGTCAACCAGAAGCTGGTGCTCGTCGCGAACGCCGGGTCTTGAGGGAAGTGCCAGGCCTCCCGGGCGATGTCTCCATCGTTACCCTCAGAGCGTCACATCAGGCGTGATGTAGTCCGATGCATCGACTTCATTGATGGGCTGGTCCTTGGCATCGACCGATTCATGGTCGAAGGTCGCTCGCCGGCGAACAGGAGCGGTCGGGCCGTCGCGGTGGTGATTTGACCGCGAGAGCATGACCGCTCGACTCGGCCGTGACGATCTCCGACAATGAGGATCCATCCGGTGCATCAACCACCAGCCATGTCGAGAATCCGAGAATTCGCCGTCTTCCTGAGTATCGCGCTGCTTGCCTCTCGCGCGGCGGCGGCGCCACCCGCGCCGCCCGCTTCACCCGTTTCCACCGCATCGGCCACCTCGTCCGCCAAGCCGTCCGCTCCCGTCATGATGGTGCATTTCACCTTCTACGAGCGTGACCTGCCACGGCTGCGCCAACTCGAGCAACGCTTGCGCGTGCAAATCGAGCGCGCGCATGCGGGCGAACTTGGCGAGACCGAATTGCATCTGGACGGCAACGACGGCTACCTGTACATGTACGGCCCCGACGCCGACCGGCTGTATGCGCTCGTCGGCGCCACGTTGAGGGCTTCGCGGCTGATGCAGGGCGCCGAGATCACGCAGTGGCACGGCACCGGCGACAAAACCTTCCTGCTCCATCCTGCTCCTGGCGGTTGAACCGGTTCGCGATACGAGCGCACGGCGGCGCGCCCGATGTCGCCGCCTGCATGCCCGCGCGCAGGCGAGCGCGAGCATCGCCGCATCGCATGCCCCGCCGATCGCATTGACCTCGCGGCACCACTCGCGGTACAACGATGCAGCGCCGCGATCACGACGGTGCGATCGACCGGCGAGCGCATCGGTTTCCCCGTGCCGGTCCCATGTCAATAACGAAAAGAGAGGGCCGTGTGGTGACGAACGACTACACACTGGCACCGCACGATGCGGCCGACACGCATCGCGGTACCGACGCGACGATTCCATGGTGCGAACGCGCGACGCATATCCACGTATTCAACGGCGACGCGGACGGCCTTTGCGCCCTGCAGCAGCTTCGGCTCGTCGAAGGCGAGGGCAGTGCGCTCGTGACGGGCGTCAAGCGCGACATTCGCCTGCTCGCGCGCGTGAATGCCGGCGCGGATTGTTGCGTGACGGTGCTCGACCTGTCGCACGACAGCAATCGCGACGACGTCGCCCGGCTGCTCGACAGCGGCGCCGCGATTCGCTACTTCGACCACCACTTCGCGGGCAGCGTGCCGTCTCATCCCGCGCTGCAGGCGCATATCGACACGAGCACCGATGTTTGCACCAGCACGCTGGTCGACCGTTATCTCGGCGGGCGTCATGCGCAATGGGCGGTGGCCGCGGCCTTCGGCGATTCGCTGCCGCGGCTCGGCACGGCGCTCGCGCATCGCCATGCACTCGCCGCCGACACCGTGGAGGCGCTCGCGCTGCTGGGACGCTGCCTCAACTACAACGCCTACGGCGACGATCCGGCCGATCTGTTCTATGCGCCCGAGGTGCTGGCCGAGGCGATGCTGCCGTATGCCGATCCGCTTGCCTTCGTGGCCGGCACCGGCATCCTGGCGGTGCTGGCCGAGGGTTACCGCAGCGACCTGCACGAGGCCTGCGCGGTGCCGCCCGAATACGATCTGCCGGGTGTCGCGATGCTGGTGCTGCCTTCGCAGCGCTGGGCGCGCCGTGTGAGCGGCGTGCTGGCCAACGAGCTGATGCAGCAGCGGCCCGGGCGCGCGCTCGCCGTGCTGAGCCCGCGGCGCGGCGGCGGTTACGTGGTGAGCGTGCGCGTGCCGGCCGGCAGGCAGCACGGGGCGGACGATTTCTGTCGCGGTTTCGCGACCGGTGGAGGGCGCAAGCTCGCCGCCGGCATCAATCACCTGGCCGAATGCGACGTCGATCGCTTCGCCAGCGAGTTCCGCGGCACCTACGCCGACTGAGCGATCCTCCCTCCGCGCGATCGGGTCGCCCGGCGCCGGCTGGCCGGTGCTGGCCCCGCGCGTTCGTCACCCCGAGCGACGGCACTGCACCCTATGAACCTGTCCAATCCGATTTCACGATCGCTGCGCGCGATCGCCTTCAGCCTGGCTTGCGCCGCGTGCGTGCCGGCCCATGGCTACGAATTCTATGCACTCGGCGACAGCCTGACCGACAACGGCCGGGTGGTCAGGCTGACCGGAATCCTGCCCAACGCCACTTCCACCATCTTCCGCGACGGCCGCTCGTCCGACGGGCCGGTCTGGGCGGAATACCTGCCGGGCCTGATCGGCGCGAACTTCAGGGCGGACGACGACTATGCGATCAACGGCGCGCTGAGCGGCCACGGCGGCTACCTGAACATCGTGGCGAACCAGCCGGCCTGGCGCAACATGCCGGGCTTCATCGACCAGGTGGACGAGTTGCTGGCGGCGCATCCGCGGCTCGGCGCCAACGATCTGGTCGGCATCTGGATCGGTACCAACGACCAGGACCTGACCAAGGCCGCGCTCAACGGCATCGAGCCGTTCCTTGGCGTGCCGCGGCCGACCGACATTGCGCAGATGAGCGCCTATACCCTGTCGAACCTGAACGCGCAGTTGCAGCGGCTGGTCGATGCGGGCGCCCGGCAGTTCGTGGTCCTGAACCTCAACGACGACGCGGGAAGCCGGCCCGGCTACGTCGACTACAACGGCAAGCTGCCCGGCGAGCTCGCGCAGTTCTCGCGGCGCGGCGTGAATGTGCATCTGTTCGACGTCGCCGGGCTGCTCAACCAGATGCGCGCGAACCCGTCGGCCTACGGGCTCAACGACACGCCGGAGGTGCAATGCCGCGCCGTGCCGGCCTGCAATACCGGCTCGGTGGCGGTGCAGAACACCTATCTGACCGCCGACGGCACCCATGTCATGACCAGCGTCCACCAATACATCGCGCGTTACATCGCCAACCAGCTCGATGCGCCGGCCGCGCTCGCCACCGCGCCCGAGATGGGGCTCGACGCGGTGCGCGCCAGCACGCAGCAGGCGCTCGCGATGGCCGAAGGCGGCGCCGGCGGCCCGGCGCGCGCGATGCTGTCCGAGCGCGTGTCGATCGCGGTCGCGGGCGGCTACACGCGCGACTTCCATGGCGCGGCGACGGGCATCGAGGCATTCGACAGCAACGTCGAGAATTTCTCGGTCGGCGCCGAGTATCGCCTGTCGGGCGTCTCGCGGATCGGCGCGGTGTTGTCGAGCGGCAATGCCGGCGCCTCGCTCGACAACGGGCAGGGCGAACTCGGCCTGCATGCCTATCGCCTCGGCGTCTATCATGCGTTCGATCGCGCCGGGCTGTTCACCCGCGTGTACGTGGGCGCCGGCTGGGAGCGCTACCGGCTCGAGCGGACCGCGGTGCTCGCGCCGTCGCTCGACGGCGGCACCAGCGGCTTCGATTTCGGCGCCGTGTTCAAGCTCGGTTATCTGTACCCGCTCGGTGTCGCGAGGCTCGGGCCGGTGGCCGACATCGGCTACCAGCAGCTCGTCATGCGCGGCTACACCGAAACCGGCGATCCGATCCTGGTGCAGAACGTCGGCGTGCAGCGCCTCAAAGGCGCGAGCGGCGGGGCCGGACTGCGCATGACGCTGCCGCTCGCCGCGGCCGGGCTGCGCGGCGGCGAGTTCGAGGTCGAGGCCGCCCTGCGCCACGACGCCTTCGACAGCCGCGTGCTCGAAACCTCGCAGCGCTATGCGCCGGCCTTGCCGATCGAGACGGCGGTGGATGGCGCCAGCGCGACCTACGGCCGGCTGTCGATGGCGGCGAGCTTCCAGGCGAACCGCTACTGGCGCGGCAAGCTCGGCCTGCTGACCGATTTCGGCAACGCCCGGCGCCGCAGCTACGACCTGTTCGCCACGCTCGGCGCATCGTTCTAGGCGCCGCGCTAGGAATCGGAGGGCGTGAGCGGCGTGGTGCGCGGCGGGTTCGCGCGGCAGACATGGCGGATCGACAGGAACAGCGCGGCCGCGACCGCCAGCCCGAGCGCGCCGATCACGAGCACCGGCGAGAACGCGACGGTGGAGGCGGTGACCAGGCCGGCCACCGGCAGGAAGGCGGTGGTGACCGAGGTCGTGGCGCCGATACCCTGGGCGATCTGGCTGGCCGGGATCAGTTCGTAGCGCATGTGGCGAAAGAAGATGCCATACAGGGCGCTGCCGACGATCAGCAAGCCGAACGCCACGCAGAACGCCCAGGGTCCGACGTCGAGTGCGCACAGCGCGGCGGCCGCCGCGAGGCTGGCGGTGCCGAGCGTGCCGAAATCGGCGGGCGGCCGGCGTCCGGCGAGGCGCGGCACGAGGATGCACAGCGCGAACGAAATCGTGCCGCCGACGAAGCTCGGCAAGGCGCTGTAGGCGAGCGGCATGCGGTAGTGGCCGATCATGACCGGCGCGATCAGCGATTGGAACACCCCGAACAGCACGTTCAGCAAGCCGGCGGCGAGAGTGAGCGTGAGCAGGCGCGCGTTCGCGGCGAGCGTCGCGAAGCGCCGCCATTCCTCGGCCGGCGTCCATCTGTCGAGGATGGCGGCGGCCAGGATCGAGGTGGCGCCGCGCCACGCGAACGATGCGGCCAGCACGAGCGCGTAGCCGAGCGCGAGGCCGTCGATCGCCGCGAGCGGCGAGAGATGCGCGACGGCCAGCGCCGCCGCGCCCGGCCCTACCAGCCGCGCCAGCGGCTCCAGCAACTGCGAGCGGATCTGGAAGCCTTGCAGCGCCTCGGGGCCGAGCCGTCGAGCCGCGCTCGCCTCGTAGTACACCAGCGTCATCCCCGAACACAGCGACACCGCGCTCGAGAGGGTCCAGCCGTATTGCGTGCGGCCCAGCACCGCCCAGGCGAGCATCAGCACGACGCGCAATATCTCGACGAGGTAGACCAGCCACTTGCCCTTGCTGCGATCGACGATCGAGCCGAAGATCGGCGAGAGCAGCGCGCGCGGCAGGAATTCCACGAAGTAGGCGATACCGACGGCGAGGGTGCTGCCGCTGCTCTGCTCGTATACCAGCAGCGGCAGGGTGAAGGCCTTCGCGTAGTCGAGCGCGAGCGTGGCCACGCGCAGCAGCGTGAAAGGCAGGTCGCGCTCGCCATCAGGCTGCGCGCTGCACGGGGGCGGCATAGCGGAGCGGGGCACGCCGGCCTAGCGTCCCTGAAGGCCGGCCGCGTCCCCCGCCCGTCGCGCCGCTCGAATCGTCAGCGGGCCGCGGCGCTCGCCACCGCGCGCGCCAGGTCGGCGAACAGGCGCTCGCGCTCGGCGCGCGAGGCACGCGAGGCGCTCAGGAAGGCGGCAATCACGAGCCGGTGCCCGTCGGGCCAGGTGAGGATGCCGATATCGTTGAACGCGGCGGTGGTGCCGTTGACCGTCAGCGAGGTGCCGCACTTGTCGGCGAACGTGACGCCGGGCGGCAAGCCGGCGCGCAGCCGGCGCGGCTGCGTCTGGTCCCGCAGCAGCCCGAGCAGGCGCCGCGTGGCGGTGGGTGGGAGCAGTTCGCCGCCGGCCAGCTTGCGCAGGAATTCGGCCGCGGCCAGTGGCGTGGTGCGGTTGCGCGGGTCGGCCAGGTAGGCATCGAGGCCGCCCTGCAGGCGCCGGCTGCGTTGCTGCGCGCTTTCCGCGGGCGGCGGGGCTGGAGATGCGCCGAGATTGCCGAAGATCCGCGAGACCTCGCCCTCGTCCATGTCGACACGCATGCCCTCGATGCCATGCGCGCGCAGCCAGCCGGTGACGACGGCCGGGCCGCCCACGGCTCGCAGCAGCGCATCCGCGGCGGTGTTGTCGCTGTCGCTGACGGCCGCGCGCAGCAGCGTGTCGACCGTGAAGCTCATCTGCTGGCCCTGGAAGGTTTCGCGAATCGGGCTGTGGCCGCCGCGCAGCTGGTCGCGCGTGATCGTGATGCGCTGCCCGAGCGGCAACCTGCCCTGTTCCGCGAGGTCCAGCACGGTGGCGCCGAGCGGCGCCTTGAAGACGCTCATCATGGGAAACGGCAGCGTGCCGTTGACCTGCCAGCGGGCGGGCCGCTCCAGGTCCAGCACGACCACGCCCAGCGTGCCGGGGCGCGCGGCCTGCGCGAAGCGCTCGAGGGTGGCCTGCAGCGCGTCGTGGCGCGCATCGCCGGCTTGTGCGGCGCCC
>NZ_VWWC01000154.1:0-16802 GCF_011753175.1 Burkholderia sp. Cy-637
TGCGCGCTCATCGCGCCGCCTGCTGGCCGGCGGCCGGCAGCGGCGTGTCGACCCATTCGGTGCCCGTCACCGGCACCGCCAGGAAGCGCCGGTACAGCTCGGCCTGGGTCGCCTTGACGTCGAGCGCCTTGAAGCGATCCGGGTAGAACCACTTCGCGAAGGCCTCGATCGCGATGATGTTGTAGGGCGAGTCGTAGTAGTCGTGGGCGATGCCGTGCACGCGGCCGTCGTGGATCGCCTTGATGGTGTCGAAGCCGGGCCGCGCCACCAGTTGCGCGAGGCTGGCGCGCGCGTCCTGCTCGCTGGTCTGCGCGCCGACGCGCAGCGAGGCCAGCCCCGGCTTGGTGCGCGAGCCGGTGGCGATATAGACGTCGGGCCGCGAGGCGATGATCTGCTCCATGCTCAGGTCGCCGAGCACGCCGGGCAGCAGGTCCGCCGCGATATTGCGGCCGCCCGCGGCGCTGATGAATTCGCCGAAGTTGCCCTTGCCGGCCGTGTGGCAGCAGCCGGCATCCCACACGCCCGCCAGCATGTCGATGAACACCTTGGGCCGCTGCGCCTCGGGAATCGCGCCGACCACCTGCTGCACGCGCGCCAGGTGCTGCTGGTAGAAGGCGAGGTAGTCGCTGGCGGCCTGCTCGCGATGCAGCACCTGGCCGAGCAGGCGGATGCTGGGCAGCGTGTCCTGCATCGGATGCAGGCGGAAGTCGATGAACACCACCGTGGTGCCGGTCGCCTCCAGTTGCTTGACCAGCGCGTTGTAGCGGCTCGGGCCGTGGCCCGCGATGCTGAAGATCGCCACGTCGGGCTTGAGCGCGAGCGCCTTCTCGTCGCTGATGCTGTCCTCGCTGGCGCGGCCGATCAGCGGGATCTCGCGGATCGCGGGGAAGCGCTGCGCATAGGCGTTGAAGCGCTGCGGGTCCATGGTCGGCAGGTCGCCCTGCCAGCCGACGATGCGCGCCAGCGGATGCTGGCCTTCGAGCAGCGCCACCGCCTCGAGCGTGCGGCTCTCGCCGAGCAGGATGCGCTTCGGGTCGGCGGCGGGAATCCGGATCGTGCGCCCGGCCAGGTCGGTGACGGTCGTGGCGGCGGCCGGCGCGGCCGGGGCCTGCGCCATGGCCGGCGAGGCGCAGACGGCGGCGGCGCCCAGCACGATGGCGGCGGCCGCCAGGTTCGCGGCGCGGCGCGCCGGCTCGGCGAGCTTCAGGTGGGCGCGGGCCGCGCGGACGAAGCGGAAAATCGGCATGGTTGACATCTCAAATGAGAACGATTGCTATTTGTGCGTGGCCGACACTGTAGCGGCGCTTTGTAATGTCGGTGTGTTGCGCCGGGCGGCTTTTGTAATGGAATGTGTTGGTGCTCCGCGCCTTGCCGCATTGCCTGCCGAAACCTTCGTTCGCCGGGCTCGCGCGAGCCTTGCATCCCGCTCGCGCGCGGCGGCGGTTCGCGGTAAGGTCGCGTCAGCGTCGCCGTTGCACGAGCGCCGCCGCGCCTGCCGGCGCCCTCGCCTGTTTCCTGGATCCTCTCTGCCCGTCACGCCCATGACCCTGCGCCTGTGGCCCGACTCGCTGTTCGGCCGTCTCGTGGTGACCCTTGCGGCCGGCATGTTCGCCGGCCAGTTGCTGACCAGCACCATCTGGTTCGACACCCACGATTACCGCACGCTCGAGATCCCCTCGCGGCTGTTCGCCAGCCGGCTGGCCGATACCATCCGCCTGCTCCGGAACGCGCCCGATGCCGCCACGCGCGAAGCCACGCTCGCGCGCCTGTCGGACGCGCGCTACCAGTTGCGCCCGGTCGACACGCCCGAGCCGGCGCGCGCCGCGCCGAACCTGGTGCTGCGCGCCACCGGCGGGCTGATCTCGGGCGTCATCGAGCGGCGGCTCGGCCAGCACGTCGAGCTGCGGCTGCTCGATGCCGAGCTGCGCGACGACGCGGGCCGGCATCGCGGCATCCTGAGCCTGTTCGATTCGCGCATGCCGATGGGCGACTTCCACCTGCAACTGCAGGTGCCGGGCCAGGGCTGGCTCGACGTGGTCGCGCACGAGGGGCAGGCCGGCATGCACAGCGAGCCGGGCACGCTGGTGGCCGACTACCTGCTGCGGCTCTACCTGGTGCGCCTCGCGGCGGTCTGCCTGCTCGCCTTCGTGGCGGTGCGCTTCGCGCTGCGGCCGCTGCGCAGCTTCGCGAAGGCCGCCGAGGCGCTCGGCCGCAACATCTACCAGGCGCCGCTCGCCGTCGACGGCCCGCAGGAAGTGCGCAGCGCCGCGAAGGCCTTCAACGCGATGCAGCAGCGCCTGATCGACAGCTTCGGCGAACGCACGCGGCTGCTGAGCGCCGTCTCGCACGACCTGCGCTCGCCGCTCACGCGCCTGCGGCTGCGCGCCGAGATGCTGCCCGATCCGCTCTGGCGCGAGCGCCTGCGCGGCGACCTGGACGAGATGGAGGCGATGGTGCGCGCCACGCTGGACGCGGTGCAGGGCATCGAGATCACCGAGCCGCGCCAGCGCATCGACATCGATTCGATGCTGGCGGGGCTGGCCGAGGACGCGCGCGATGCCGGCCACGCGGTGCGTATCGAGGGGCATGCCGGCGCGCCCTACCCGGGGTTCGCGCGCAACCTGAAGCGCGGCCTGCAGAACCTGCTGGACAATGCGATCCGCCATGGCGGCGCCGGCGAGGACGAGGTGTCGATCCACGTCGACGAGCACGGCGGCTCGCTGCGCATCGTGATTCGGGATCACGGGCCGGGCTTGCCGGATCCGGCGCTGCTGGAACGCGTGTTCGAGCCTTACTTCCGGGCGGGCGGCCGCGAAGGTCGGCCGGCGCCGGAAGGTACCGGGCTGGGGCTGACCATCGCGCGCGGCATCGCCACCGCGCATGGCGGCACACTGGTGCTGAAGAATCGCGTGGAAGACGGGCGGATCGCGGGGCTCGACGCGGAGCTGGTGTTGCCGAGGTAACCGGCTTGCACCGGCGCCGCGATTCGCCAGCGTCGAGCGTCCTCAATCGCCGGTCGGCGCGCGACGGTACCTGGCCACGTACTTCGCCTGGGCAATGACTCTGCCATGCATCTGATACGCGACGACGGCGGGACTCGCCGCCGGAGCCACGTCGATTCGTGCCACGTCGAGCGCGGACGCCGTCACGACATATCGATGCGATTCCCCCTTGGGCGGGCACGGTCCACCGTATGCGGACTCGCCGAAATCCGTCAAGGTCTCGACCGCGCCCGCCGGCAAACGCTTCGGATTGCCGGAAGCGCCGCTGTCGAGCGACGATTCGGACGGCGGGATGTTGACGACCGCCCAATGCGTCCAGCCCAGTCCTCCGGTCGGCGCATCGGGGTCGAAAATCGTCACGACCAGGCTCTTCGTGCCGCGCGGAACGTGAGCCCATGAAATGCGCGGCGATACGTTCTCCCCGTGACAGCCGAAGCCTCCATACACCTGCTGGTTCGAGAAGTACCCGTCGCGCAGGCCGTCGACCTCGATCGTGAACGACTCCGCGCGGGCTGCCGCGGGGGTCAGCGCCAGCGCAACGAACGCGCATGCGATGACGGACAGGGAAGTCTTCGCTCTCACGGTCAGTAGTCCCATACCACCGGCACGAAATGGAAGCCCTGGCCCTGCCTGGCCACGTGACCGATCGAGGGGAACGCGACGTGCGCGGCGGCCAGCAGGGCGCCGGTTTCGACGGCTTCGTCGAGTAGCGCGACGCGCACCCGCGCCGCCTCTTCGGGATCGTGCTCGAAGCCGTTCTGCCAGTCGGGATGGTCGAAGTTGACCTGGAAGATCGCATCGCCCACGAAGGTCAGTTTTTCACCGCCGGATGCCACGTCCACCACGCAGTGCCCCGGCGTGTGCCCACCCGTCACGCGCGCCGACACGCCCTTGGCCACCTCCACCACCTGGTCGAACTGGACGATGTTTTCGCCGTAGATCTCCACGAAGGTCGCGGCCGCCTTGCGCAGGGCGGGAGGCACGGTTTCCGGCATCACCGTCTTGCTGAAGTCCGGATCCCGCCAGAACGCCACTTCCCTGGCCGACACGTGAATGCGCACGTCCGGGCGCAGCCTGGCCTTGATGCCGGCAACGTTCAGGCCGCCGACGTGGTCCATGTGCATGTGCGTGATCACGATGTCGGTAATCGCGGCCAGGTCGATACCGGCCGATTCCAGGCGCATCACCGCCCGGCCCGCACGCGTGAAATATTCGAAACCGTCGCCCACGCCGGAGTCGATCAGGATCAGCCGGTCGCCGCTGCGCACCAGCGCGATATTCAGCGCCCAGTCGAACATGTCACGCTGCAGGAAACGGCCGTCGAACCATGCGTTGCGCTCGGCTTCGCCGACGTTGGTCGACATGGTGGAGGTGGGCAGCGGCAGGACGCCGTCGCTGATCAGCACGACGTCGAGCTCGCCCACGCGCACGGCGTAGCGGGACGACACGAGTTCGCCTGCCTCTTGCCCGCCGAGCCTGGCGATGACCGGCCGCACATTGCGAGTTGTTTCGCTCATTTTCAATCGTCCAGTTGAGTCGTTACGGTGAGCCGCGCCGCACCGCGCGATGCGCTTCGCCAGCACGGCTGCGAGTGTCGCGCGCTTCGTTTTCCTGCTTGCCGAAAGCACGCGTGACAGATAGTAGTCAGCGGGAGCGAAGGCCAGTAGCACCGCGAATGCCCACGCGACGTTGTCCGGACGACAACAATCCACCGCGAATGGGCGCAGGCGCCAGAGCGACGATCTCGCCGCCGGCTTGCGAGTTCGCCGCCGACACCGGATGCCCCAACTTCGCATCGACGCTACTGGCTGCGCGCCGCGCGTCGAGCGCGGCGCCCGGCGTGTCAGACTGATCGATTCCCGGCGTGTGCCGCGCCGGACCTGTCCATCACGGGCCGCCCGCCCGCGCCCCGCTCTCGCGCTCGCCATGATTCGCCTCGATTCCCATCTGCTGCTCGATCCGCCGCCCTATCCGGACCACGGCTACGCGCGGCTCGCCGATCGTCTCAAGCATCTGCTCGCCACGCGCGGCGACCTGCTGTTCATCCAGGCCGAGGCGATGCTCGCGCTGGAGGCGGTGGCGACCAGCCTGGCGCGGCCGGGCCTGGTGGCGCTCAATGTCGTCACCAGCCCTTACGGCGCCTGGTTCGGCGCGTGGTTGCGGCGCGGCGGCGCCAGCGTGCACGAGGTCGCGGCCGAAGCGGGACAGGCGATCGAGATCGAGGCCGTGACGGCCGCCGCCGAGGCGCTCGGGCACATCGACCTGCTGGCCGCCGTGCATGCCGAATCGTCGACGGGCGCGCTGAACCCGCTCGCAGCGCTGGCCGCGCTGGCGCGTTCGCGCGATGCGCTGTGCGTGGTGGATGCGGTGGCCTCGGTCGGCGGCCACGAGCTGGCGCTCGACGCACTGGGGGTCGATATCGCCGTGATCGGCCCGCAGAAGGCGCTGGCCGGGCCGGCCGGCATCTCGGCGGTGGCGCTCAACGCGCGTGCCTGGGAGCGGCTGGCCGCGCCCGCCCATGCGGCGCCTTCCAGCCTGTCCCTGGCCGGGCTGCGCCGCGACTGGCTCGAACGCGGCCGCGGCGCGCTGCCGGGCACGCCCGCGCCGCTCGAATTCCATGCGCTGGAAGCCGCGCTCGACCGGATCGAGGCGGAAGGCATCGCGCAGACCGTCGCGCGTCATGCACGGGCCGCGCGCGCCTGCCGCGACGCATTGCGCGCGCTCGGCGTGAGGCCCTGGATCGCGCGCGACGAAGCCGCCTCGGCGCTGGTCACCACCGCGCCGGTGCCGCCCGGCATCGACGGCACGCTGCTGATCTCGCATGCGCGCCGCCACGGTGTCGAACTCACGCCGGGCGTGGGCGAGATCGCCGCGCGCGTGCTGCGCCTGAACCACACCGGCCTGCGCGCGACCGAGGACGCCGTGCACGCGAGCATCGTCGCCTACGGCAGCGCGCTCGAACAGCAGCGGCATCCCGTCGATCTCGACGCGGCGGGCCAGGCCATCACCGAGGCCTACGCGGCCGGGTGAGGACGACGCTCGACCTCGCCCGCGCCCTCGTCAGCCCCCCACCGAATAACGCAAGGCATCGCAGGCATCGGGATCGGTCCAGGCCGGAAACAGGCTGGACGGGTCGTCGAAGCCGTCGGCGATGCGCGCGGCCAGCGCGGGGTTGCGCTGCGCCGCGCCGAACAGGCCCAGCACGTGCGGCGCCGGCGCCATCAGCAGGGAATTGCTCCACTGCACCGTGTAGACGGCCTCGCGCCAGTAGGCGGCGAACGTCGACAGCATCCAGTCATGGCCGAACGGCAGGCTGCCGCGCGCGCTGATCGAGGCCACGTAGCTCGCGCTGCACTTGGCCGCGCTGTTCGCGCCCTGCCCCGTGATCGGATCGTGCAGCACCACCGCGTCGCCCATGCCGAGCACGGCGCGCCCGGAAGGCAGGATGGCGATCGGATGACGCACGGTGGGCGTGACCGAGCCGGTCAGCGTGCCGTTCGCATCGGTCAGCTCGACATAACGGCAGGCATCGAGCTCCCAGGGCGTGAAGCGCCGCAGCAGTTCGAGCGAACGGCTCAGGTGGGCGGTGGCCGAGCGCACGTCGCGCCAGCCGTCCAGCGGGCCGCCCGGCATGGCCTCGAACACCGCCACGTGACAGGGCCCGGAATGCGTCAGCGCCGGCATCACGAAAATCTCGCCGGCGCCCGGCACGACATTGAAACTGACCGCGTCGGCGGGCCCGACGCGGCCGTCGCAATGCAGGAAGGTCAGCGCGAGCGAGCGCTGCGGCCCGCGGAACACCGAGCGCACCGCGTCGCGCTCGAACAGTTGGCCGAGCTCGCCCTTGCCGGTGGCCACCAGCACCAGCTCGTGCGAGGCGGCCAGCTCCTCCAGCAGCGCCACGTCGGCGGTGGCGATGCGCACCTCGCCCCCCTTGGCGCGCACGCTGCGCAAGGCGGCGGCGAACTTGATGCGCTGGTCGATCGCGGCCGCGCCGCGCGTGAGCGCCCCGCGCCAGGCGATCGCCTTGCCGTTCGGGCTGTGTGGATCGGCCACCGCGAAGCTGATCGCGTTGATCGGCGGACAGGCGTCGCGGCCATGCTCGATGCCGGCCTCGCGCTCGAGCCGCAAGGCGCTGCCGAACAGGCACTGGCTCGACATCACGCGGCCGCGCTCGACATCGTCCGCATCGCGCTCGGCCACCAGCGTGACCGCGTGCCCGCGCGCGAGCAACGCCAGGCTGGTCTGCAGGCCCGCCTGCCCCGCACCGACCACCGCGATCCTGCGGCTGGCTCCCGCGGGCAGGGGCTTGTCCACTTCCTTCATTCCATGACTCCGTCTCTTCGTTCAGCGGCGGGCGCCATGCCCGACCTTGCGGGGGCGTCGCGCGCTGGTGTTGTTGCGTGTACCTGATGCTGAACGCGCGAGAGCCGGCGATTATTCCGCGCGATCGGCGGAATTCGGAACAGCGGTTCGAAACGGAAAGGACGACAGGAAGGAAGACGGAAGGCGCAGCGGGAAGCGAGAGGAAATGATCAGCGGATTGCCCGGCCCATCGTCGCGGCATCGGCGATGCTTCGGATACCGATGGGCTCCGACGAAGCAGGATGGATCGGTTCGAGGTCCGCGCCGGCTTGCACCGCGCCGGTGCGGCGTGCCGGCGTGGACGAACCGGGCAGGCGGCGGCACGCATCGCGCGCCGCCGCCGGAGGGGAGGCCGACAAGGAAGCGGGGAAAAGCCGGCTCAGCGCACCAGGCCGCGCGCGGCGAGATTGCGGAACAAGGCACGCGTGCCGAATTCCCAGGGCGCGACCTCGGTGCACAGCGAGACGCGATTGACCAGCGCGCCCAGCGAGGCGGTCGAGATCCGCACGCTGTCGCCCAGGTGGTGCGTGAAGCCGGCGCCGGCCTGGTCGCGGTCCTGGATCGGCGAGAACATGGTGCCGAGGAACAGCATGAAACCGTCCGGGTATTGATGATGCGTGCCGCAGGTCTGCGCGACCAGGTCGAGCGGATCGCGGCTGATCTCGGACATGTGGCTCACGCCGTCGAGCACGAAGCCGTCCTCGCCCTCGATACGCAGCGCCACCGAGGCCTGGCGCACCGTGTCGATCGTGAAGCGCGTGTCGAACAGGCGCACGAAGGGGCCGATCGCGCAGGAGGCGTTGTTGTCCTTGCACTTGCCCAGCAGCAGCGCCGAGCGGCCCTCGATATCGCGCAGGTTGACGTCGTTGCCGAGCGTGGCGCCCACCGCCGCGCCGCGCGCATTGACGGCCAGCACCACCTCGGGCTCGGGATTGTTCCAGGTGGAGATCGGCAGCAGCCCGACCTCGCTCGCGAAACCGACCGCCGACATCGGCTGCGACTTGGTGAACACCTCGGCGTCGGGCCCGATGCCGACCTCCAGGTATTGCGACCAGACGCCCCGCGCCTGCAGCTCGCGCTTGAGCTTCATGGCCGCCTCGGAACCCGGCACGACCTGCGACAGGTCGGTGCCGATCGCATGCTGGATGGTGGCGCGCACTTCCTCGGCGCGGCTCGCGTCGCCGGCCGCCTGCTCCTCGATCACGCGCTCGACCAGGCTGACCGCGAAGGTCACGCCGCAGGCCTTGATGGCCTGCACGTCGCAAGGCGCGAGCAGGCGCAGCGCGGGCGACGCCCCGCCATCCAGCTGCGCGGCCAGCAGCTCGCGCGCCGAACCGAGCGGCTCGCCCTCGGCCTGCCGGGCGAAGCCGGCCGGGTCCGCCTGGTCGAACAGGTCGGCCGTGGTCGGCGCCGCCGCCGTGATGTCGAACAGCTCGCCGCCGCGCACCACCACCACGCTGGGGCCCTCGAAGGCCGCGGTCTTGCGCCAGACGCGGCCCACCAGCAGCGCGTCGTCGAGATCGGCGGGCAGCAGGGCGTCGATCGGGTGGGCTTGGGTCGAGGGGGTCGAGGGGGTCGGGGCGTTCATCGATGTCTCCAGTTTGGGATGCGCACGATGCTACGGGCCCCCTGCCCGGCTGTCCAAGGGGCCGGCGTATAATCCAGCCCGCTGGACACATCGACCGGCGCCGCCGGCCGGCGCCCGCCAACCACGAGGCCGCGATGCCCGACAAACCCACCGACGTGCCCGCCATCGCGCGGGTCCACGACATCCTCGAGGCGCTCAAGACGAGCCGCCGCCCGACCTCCGCGAAGGACCTGCTGGCGCTGACCGGCATGCCGCGCAGCACGCTGTACCTGACGCTGGAGGCGCTGGAGCGGCGCCAGTGGCTGGTCAAGATCGGCGACGGCTACGCGATCGGCGTGGCCCTGTTCGAGATCGGCAGCACCTACCTGCTGGCCGACTTCACGCTCGACGCGTTCCGTCGCGAGGCCGCGTGGTTCGTGGCGAAGCACAACGAGGCGGTGCAGATGGCCGTGCTGGATCGCGCCGAGGTGGTCTACCTGGCGCGCGAGGATCCGTCGCGCGCGGTGCGGCTGGTTTCCGACATCGGCTCGCGGCTGCCGGCGCATTGCTCGGCGCTCGGCAAGGCGCTGCTCGCCAGCCTCGACGACGAAACCGTGCAGATGATCATGCCGGCGCGGCTGCGCGCGCTGACCGAGCATTCGCTCACGCGCCGCGCCGACCTGCTGGCAGCGCTGGCCGAGGTGCGCGAACGCGCCTACGCGATCGAGCGCGAGGAGGCCTGCACGGGGCTGGCCTGCCTGGCCGTGTTCGTGGGGGTGTCCTCGGCGGGCAAGCGGATCGCCGTCAGCACCAGCGTGCCGGTCGACCGGCTCACGCCGCAGCGCGAGACGCGGCTGCTGGTCGACCTGACCACGCTCGCGCAACGCGTGGCACGCGGGCTGTGACGACGAGTCGTCGACAAGGCGGCGGCCGAATGCCGCCGCGCTTCCCGCCACGCTTCCCGCCCGCGAGCTCGCCCCCCGCCGCGCCTAGGCCGCCCGGCGCCGCCTGGGCCCGCGCCCCGCGGCCAGCCGCGCCTCGCGCACCGCGCGATCGAAGCTCTCCTCGGTGGCGACGTGCCGATGATCGACGCTGACCAGCCACTGGCCGCCCGCCTGGCACCAGCGGATCCGCCGCTCGTCCACCAGCAGGGAGAACCAGCGCCACAGATCGGCATCCTGCGCGTTCGCGTCGGTGGCGGCGTGGCGACGCGCGTGATCGAGCCCGTTCATCCCCTCAGGCTCGCCGGCTAGAAAATCTTGCCGGGATTGAGCAGGTTACGCGGGTCGAGCGCCTGCTTGATGGCGCGCATCGCGGCGATATCGGTCTCGCGCCGGCACTGCCCCAGGTGCTCGCGCTTCTTGGTGCCGATGCCGTGCTCGGCCGAGATCGAACCGCCGAATTCGCCGGTGATGGCATAGACGATCGCGTCGATCTCCTCGTGGCGATGCCGGTCCATGCCCGGCACGTCCACCACGATATGGATATTGCCGTCGCCGAGATGCCCGTAGGTCATCACCAGTGCATCGGGCCAGCGCGCGCGCAGCCGCGCCTCGAGCCGCTGCGCCGCCTCGCCGACCTGGGCGATCGAGAAACTCACGTCGTAGGCGGCGTGATCGGGAATGAAGCGCTGGTACTCGCCCGGCGCATCGCGGATCGCCCAGAAATCGCGGGCATGCGCCTCGGACGAGGCGATCGCCGCGTCGGTGACGATATCCTCGCCGAGCATCTCGGCCAGGAATTCGACGAAGCCCTCCTCGTGCCGCGCCGGATCGGTGCCGACGCTTTCCAGCAGCACGTAGAACGGATGCGCGCCCGCCAGCGGCGCGCGCAGGTTCCGCAGGTTGGCGAGCACCGCGTCGTGATAGCCGGCCCACATCACCTCGAAGGCCGACACGCCGGCAGCGAGCCCCGCCTGGGCGCGCGCCAGCAGCGTGGTGACCGCCGCGAAATCGGGCAGCCCGCACCAGGCGGTGGCCACCGCGGTGGGCCGGGGCCGCAGCCGCAGCACCGCGCGCGTGATCACCGCCAGCGTGCCCTCGCTGCCGATCAGCAGGTGGCGCAGGTCGTAGCCGCTGTTGTTCTTGATCATCTTGTCGAGGCCGCCCACCACCTCGCCGCTGGCCAGCACCGCCTCCAGGCCGAGCGCCTGGTCGCGCATCATGCCGTACTTGATGACGCGATTGCCGCCCGCGTTGGTGGCGAGGTTGCCGCCGATCGTGCAACTGCCGCGCGCGCCGAGGTCGAGCGGGAAATAGAAGCCGGCCGCGGCGGCCGCGTCCTGCACGCTCTGCAGCACCGCGCCGGCTTCCACCGTCATGGTGCCCGACACGGCGTCGATCTCGACGATGCGGTTCATCCGCTCCAGGCTCAGGGCCACTTCGCCGCCCAGCGCGTTGGCGCTGCCGACCAGCCCCGTCAGCCCGCCCTGGGTGACGACCGGCAAGCCGTGCCGCGAGCAGATCGCCAGCGCCCGCGACACCTCCTCCGTGCTGCGCGGGCGCAGCAGCGCGCGCGGCCGCGCCCCGCCGATGCCGCTCCAGTCCTCCACGCGGCGATCGCCGAACTCCTCCGGCAGCGCGACGATCTGCGCGCCGAGCGCGTCGCGCAACGCGGCGACGCCTTCCTCGATGGTCATGATGGTTCTTTCCGCAATTGAGTCGATGGGTCGATACGATTTCCGGCTGCGCTGGCGCCGCCGCCCTGCCCTCACCAGACCGTGTAGCCGCCGTCCATCACCAGGTCCGTGCCGGTCACGAAGGCGCTCGCGCGCGAGGCCAGGAAGATCACCCCCGGCGCGATCTCCTCGGGCCGCGCCATGCGCGCGAGCGGCGTGCCGCCGAGCCATTGCTCGCGCCAGGCCTGGTTGTCGAAGCCGCGCTGGGTCAGCTCGGTGCCCACGTAGCCGGGCGAGATGGAGTTGACGCGAACGCCGTCGGCGGCCCATTCGGCGGCCAGCGAGCGCGTCAGGTGGATCACGCCCGCCTTGGAGGCGTTGTAGGACGCCTGCGGCTGCGGCTTGTTGACGATCGAGCCGCTCATGCTGGCGATATTGACGATGCGCCCCGAGCGGCGCGGCAGCATGTGGCGCGCCGCGCTGCGCGCGCAATAGAACACCCCGTCGAGATTGACGGCCAGCACCGCGCGCCAGGCCGCGTCGTCGGTGTCGAGCGCGGGCGCGTTGCGCACCACGCCGGCGTTGTTGACCAGTACGTCGAGGCGCCCGTGGCGCGCCACCACCGCGTCGAAGGCGGCATCGACCGAGACCGAGTCGGTCACGTCGAGCTGCACGAAACCGCCGCCGATCTCGTCGGCAGCGTGCTGGCCGAGCGCGGCGTCGCGATCGGCGATCACCACCGTCGCGCCGGCCTCGGCCAGGCCGCGCGCGATGGCGCGGCCGATCCCCTGGGCGCCGCCCGTCACCACGCAGATGTCGCCGTCGAGCCGGAAGCTGTCGAGCATCGCGGGCCCGCTCACGACACGCTCCCGGCGAAGCGCACGATCTCGGCGCGGCCGTCGGCGTAGCCGACGATCATCTCGCTGGCGATGCCGACGAACAGGCCGTTCTCGACCACGCCGGGAATCGCGTTGAAGCGCGGCGCGAGCGCGCGCGGCTCGGCGATCGCCTCCAGATGGCAGTCGAGGATCCAGTTGCCGCTGTCGGTCACCACCAGTTGCCCGCCGCGCATGCGCCGCTCGATCCTCACCGCGGGCGCGAAACCGGCCGACACGAACAGTTCGCGCAGCAGCCGTTCGGTGCTCTGCCAGCCGAACGGGATCACCTCGATCGGCAGCGGGAACCGCCCCAGCGTGTCGAACACCTTCTTGTCGTCGACCACCGCCACCATCTTGCGCGAGGCCGCCGCGACGATCTTCTCCCACAGCAGGCAGGCGCCGCCGCCCTTGATCATGCTGCCCTCGCGATCGATCTCGTCGGCGCCGTCGATGGTCACGTCGAGGCGGTCGATCTGGCCGAGGTCGGTGAGCGGCACGCCGAGTTCGAGCGCCAGCTCGCGCGTGGCGTTCGAGGTCGGCACGCCGACGATCTCCAGGCCGTCGCGCACGCGCGGCGCGAGCGCGCGCACGAACCAGTGCGAGGTGGTGCCCGAGCCGAGCCCGACCTTCATGCCGGATCGCAGGTAGTGGTCGACGGCCTTGATGCCCGAGACCAGCTTGGCCTCGTCCTGCTTGTTGGCGGGCTGCAGGTGGGCATAACCCGGTTCGATGTGCGTGCTCAATCGTGTCTCCGTTCTGAAAGGTCGGCGGATCTCGCCGGCGCCATGCGCGGCGCCGGGCTCAGTCCATGAATTTGTCGGTGAACCAGGGGTCGAGCGCGGCCAGGTTGTCGGGCAGCTCGCGCCCTTGCCTCAAGCCCAGCATCGCCACCAGCATGTTGACCACCAGCAGGTGGTTGATGCGCGCCGTCAGCGGCGTGTACAGCTCGGTGTTCTCGTAGGCCGGCACCGCGATGGTCAGGTCGCAGGTCTGCGCCAGGCGCGAGCCGGGCGCGCAGATCGCGATGGTCACCGCGCCCTTGCCCTTGGCCATCGCCGCGGCCATCACCAGCGACTTGGTGGAACCCGAGTGCGAGAAGAACACCGCCACCTCGTCGTCGCGCAGGGTGGGCGCGAGCAGCAACTGGCGCTGGCTCTCCAGCACCACGCGGCAATGCAGGCCGAGCCGGAAGAACTTGTGCTCGGCGTCGAAGGCGATCGTCTCGGAGATGCCGAGCCCGAACAGGAAGATCCCCTTGGCCGCGATCAGGTGCGTGACGGCGCGCTCGATGGCGGCCGAATCGACGTCAGAGGCGAAGCGCTGGATCGCGTGCAGCGAGTTGTTGACGATCTTGCCGCAGACGTCGGCCGGCGTGTCCTCGCCGGTGATCGCCTCGTAGTCGAACGGCGCCTGCGGAATCAGGCCCTGGCCGAAGCGGACCTTGAAGTCCTGGTAGTCGGCGCAGTCGAAGCGGCGGAAGAAGCGCACCACGGTCGGGTCGCTGGTCTGCGCGGCCTCGGACAGCTCGGCCATGCTCATCTTGAGCGCCGCCTCCGGCGCGTTCAGCAGCACGTCGGCGATGCGCATGGTGGCGCCCGTCAGCGACGGGCGTTCCAGCGCGATGCGGCGCAACAGGTCGTTTTTCATCAGGCTCCCGGCTCGCGCGGGGCATTGAGCGCCGCGCAGCGTGTCACAAGTTCGGTAAAGGATTCGAGGCGCGCGCCGGCCGCCACCGGCACGCCGGGGCCGGTGCCCCAGTTGACGATCAGGCAGCGCACGCCGGCCGCCTCCGCGCATTGCGCGTCGATGCGGGTGTCGCCCACGTAGAGCGTGCGCGAGGGCGAGGCCTCGAGCTGCTCCAGGGTGGCGAGCAGGTGGCGCGGATGCGGCTTGCGCTCGGCGAGCGTATCGCCGCCCACCACGGCTGTGAAGTATCGCGCGATTCCGAAGTGCTCGAGCACGGCCAGCGCCAGGCCCTGCGCCTTGTTGGTACAGACGCCGAGCCGCAGCCCGGCCGCGTGCAGGGCCGGGATCGCCGCCAGCGCGTCGGCGTAGACGGTGGCGTGCGCCACCGGATGGCGCCGGTAGATCGCCAGGTAGGTCTCGACGTCGGCCGCCACGCGCGCGGGTTCGAAGTGCAGGCCCAGGCCCCGGTAGAGCTTGTCGATCAGGCCGAACGAGCCCTCGCCGATGAACTGCTCGACGAAGCGGACCGTCTGCGGCGGCAGGCCGTGGGTGGCGAGCAGGCGGTTGACCGCCGCGGTGATGTCGGGCGCCGTGTCGACGAGCGTGCCGTCGAGGTCGAACACCACGGCCTCGACGCCGGCCTGGCGGTCGAGCGGGTCGAGCGGGTCGAGCTGCACGGGCGACTGCCCGAGCGGGCGGCTGGCGGAACGGGTCATGGGCGCGTGGCCTCCGGTGAGGGCCGGCCGGGGTCGCGGCCGCCGAGGGATGCGGGCGGAGCGGGCTCCGCGGCGATCTGCTGGAACACGGGGCGCAGCGTGTCGTAGAGCGTGCGCAGCGTGTCGAAACGGGCGTCGTAGAGCGCGCCGAGCCTGCTGTCGGGCGCCACGCGCGAGGTCACGGCCAGCGCGCCGGCCGCCTCGTCGAGCGAGGCCCACCAGCCCGCGCCGACCCCGGCCGCCAACACCGCGCCATAGGCGCCGCCCTCGGCCGCGCCGGTGACGGTGGCCACCTCGCGCTGCAGCACGTCGGCCAGCAGCTTGAGCCAGAACGGCTCGGCGGTGGCCCCGCCCGAGACGCGCAGCTCGTCGCAGCGCAGGCCCGCGGCGGTGCCGAGCGTGGCGATCGCGCGCAGGTTCAGCAGCACGCCCTCCATCACGCTGCGCACCAGGTGGCGCGTGTCGTGGCGCGGCGTCAGGCCGATCCAGGCGGCCCGGCCGTCGGCGGCCACGTGCGGGCAGCGCTCGCCGAGCAGGTAAGGCAGGAACAGCAGGCCTTCCGCGCCGGGCGGCGCCGCCTTGGCGAGCGCGATCATGCGCGCGAAGTCCAGCTCGGGTTCGAGCGCGGCCAGCGCGCCGCGCAGCCATTCGAAGGCGCCGCCGGCGGACAGCGTCACGCCCATCACGTGCCAGCGCCCCGGCGCGTTGCCGCAGGAGATCTGCAACTGGCCGGTGGGCGCCGGGCAGGCGCGCATCGCGCCGGCCACGATGCCGGCGGTGCCGATCGTCATGCCGAGCGGGCCGCTGTCGATCACCCCCATCGAGGTGGTCTGGATCACCGAATCGCCGCCCCCGCCATACACCGGCGTGCCGGCCGGCAGGCCCCAGGCCTCGGCCAGCTCGGCGCGCAGCGTGCCGGCGCGCGCGGTGGATTCGAGCGCCTCGGGCACCAGATCGCCGGGCAGCTCGAGCAGGCCCAGCATCTCGCGCGACCAGGTTCGGGCGCGCACGTCGAACAGGCCGGTACCCGAGGCATCCGAGACATCGGTCAGGTGTTCGCCGGTGAGCCGCAGGCGCAGGTAGTCCTTGGGATTGAGCATGCGCCGCATGCGCGCGTACAACTCGGGCTCGTGCTCGCGCATCCATAGCAGCTTGCCGGCCGTGAAGCCCGGCAACATGCGGTTCTGCACCTTGGCCAGCAGGCCGTCGAGGCCGCCGGCCAGCGCGGTGATGGTCTCGCATTGCGGCGCGGCGCGCTGGTCGCACCAGAGCAGCGCGGGACGCAGCACGCGGTCCTGCGCATCGAGCGCGGTCAGCCCGTGCATCTGGCCCGACAGGCCGATGCCGCCGACCGCGCGCCGCTCCGGCAGGGCCGCCAGCAC
Source organism: Burkholderia sp. Cy-637 (assembly GCF_011753175.1). Taxonomy (NCBI): domain Bacteria; kingdom Pseudomonadati; phylum Pseudomonadota; class Betaproteobacteria; order Burkholderiales; family Burkholderiaceae; genus Burkholderia; species Burkholderia sp. Cy-637. Next base: position 16,214 of record NZ_VWWC01000154.1, read on the forward strand.
CTCGGCCAGCGCCCGCTGCGCGCCCTGCCACCACTGCTCGGGCTCCTGCTCGGCCCAGCCGGCGCGCAGCGAGATCACCGGGTAGGCGGCCAGCGCCTTCGCGGCGACGCGCCCCGCTTCGTCGACGGCGATCGCCTTGCAGGCCGAGGTGCCGATGTCGAGTCCCAGAAGATAGCGTTCCATGGCCGCTCCCCGTTCAGGCGCCGTGCCTGAGCCGCACGTGCTTCAGGTGCAGGTAGCCTTCCATGCCCTCGCGGCCGTGCTCGTAGCCGCTGCCGCTCTGCTTGCGGCCGCCGTAGGCGGCGTTCATGATGCCGGCGTCGACGTTGTTGATCGCGACATTGCCGAAATCGAGCTCGCGCGCGAGCCGGAAGGTTTCGTGGACGTGCTCGGTGTAGGCATAGGCTGCCAGCCCCGCCGGCGTGCCGTTGGCCGCCTCGATCGCCTGGTCGAGCGAGTCGTAGGCGCTCACGCCGATCACCGGGCCGAAGGTCTCCTCGTGCATCACCAGCATCTCGGGCCGGCAGTCGACCAGCACGGTGGGCGAGTAGAACAGCCCCGCCGCCCCGGCCTCGGGCGCCGCGGCCGC
>NZ_VWWC01000155.1:0-16764 GCF_011753175.1 Burkholderia sp. Cy-637
GTCGCCTTCGTGGCCGGCGCCTTCCTGTGCGGCGGCATCCTGCAGTTCGCGCCGGGCGCTGTCGGCCTCGACGCGCCGTTCGGCGCGGGCTCGACCCCGCGCACCTGGATCGCCGCGGCAGCCGGCTACCAGCAGCTCTATTCGCGCGACACGCTGGCCTCGGTGAACGCCGACCCGGCCGCGACGGCCAGCACGCTCGACGAGATCCGCCGGGTCGACGGCTTCGACATGACGATCCCCGACCTGCGCGCGGCCGGCCTCACGTTCAAGCGCGTGCAGCGGCTGCGCTTCGAGGGCCGCCCGCTGGTACAGATCGTCTACCTGCCCGAGCACGGCGCGCCGATCGCGCTGTGCGTGATGAAGGAGGCCAAGCCCGACCAGGCGATCGCCTCGCGCAGCATCGCGCAGATGGACGTGGTCAACTGGCGGCAATCGACGCTCGCCTACGCGCTGATCGGCCAGCCCGGCGACGCCGACCTGGCCCTGGTCGCGCAGCGCATCTCGGCGCCCGGCGCGGCGCCGCTCTATTCCGCGCTGCCGGCGGCGGCCCCGGCGCACGCCGGCTGAGGCACGGTACGAGACGGCGGGGCATCGGGCGTCGACGCGGCGCCCGATGCCCCGCGTTCGTTTACGTCCAGCTTTCGAATTCCTTTGATCAGTCCTGCGAAACAGGGCCCCGCTTACGTTCCTGACAAGCAAGGCGCCGCGCTCGCAACCCCCGGTAATACGAGCGTTCGACGCGGCCGCTGCGAGCCGCGCGAATCTATGCGCTAATGCATGAACCTGTCATGCACGCGCGGGCCGATCCGGCACCCAGACCTCGCGCGAGGTGACCGATGCCAGCCCGAGGCGATGGAATAAACCCCCGGCCGCGCGCGTTATGCAAGGGAGCGGACGAGAACTGCGTCCGCCCGGCTCCCTCAACGCAAACGACCCACCGACCACACCATGAAACTGATCCCGCACCGCGCCCTGCTGATCGCCTCGCTGAGCCTCCTCGGCCTCGGCGCCTCGCTGTCCGCCCACGCCGACACGCTGGCCGTGCACGCCACGCTGAACGCCGCCTCCGAAGTGCCGCCCAAGCAAAGCGACGGCCACGGCACGCTGACCGGCAGCTACGACACCAGCACCAAGGTACTGAGCTGGCACGTGGTCTACTCGGACCTGACCGGCCCGGCAACCATGGCGCACTTCCACGGCCCGGCGCCGGTCGGCCAGAACGCCGGCGTGATGATCCCGATCGACATGAAGGACGTGCCGAGCCCGATCGACGGCCATGCCACGCTGAGCGCCACCCAGGAAGCCGGCCTGCTGGCCGGCAACTGGTACTTCAACGTGCACACGGCGAAGAACCCGGGCGGCGAGATCCGCGGCCAGGTTGCCGCCGACAAGCAGTAAGCCGGCCATGGCGACCGGCCGCCGCCGCGAGCGCGGCCCGGTCGCCCGGCCGCGACGCGCCCTGAACCGGCAGCGTCCCCGAACCCGGCCCCGACGTCCCCACCACGAGACCAGAACCGACATGAATTCACGTGCCCCGTCCCAGGCCAGCCCGGCCGCCGATGCGAGCCGCAGCGTGCCGCGCTACACGCGCACGGCCATGGTGCTGCACTGGCTGATCGCACTCGGCATCCTCTGCAACGTCGCGATCGCGCTGTCGGCCGACGCGATGCCCGATGCCTGGGTGCGGCCCGCGATCGATATCCACAAGTCGATCGGCATCACCGTGCTGGGCCTGGCGATCCTGCGCCTGCTGTGGCGCGTCTCGCATCGCCCGCCCTCGCTGCCGGCCTGGTTCCGCCGCTGGGAACTGCGCGCCGCGCATGTCGCCCATATCCTGCTCTACGTGCTGATGTTCACGCTGCCGATCACCGGCTGGCTGCACGACTCGGCCTGGAACGGCGCGGCCACGCATCCGATGTCGCTCTACTACGTGATCCCCTGGTTCCGCCTCGGCTTCATCGAGAGCCTGCCGCCCGCGGTGAAGGATCACCTGCACGACCTGTTCGGCGCGATGCACACCTGGGCCGCCTACGCGCTGTACGTGGTGCTCGCCATGCATATCCTCGGCGCGCTCAAGCACGAGCTGTTCGATCGCGAGTCGGTCCTGCGCCGGATGCTGCCGTGAGCTGCCCTCCTTCCACCCTCGTCCGGGAGCCCCGCATGGACCGTCCGTCGAACCCGCCGCGGCGCCCCGCCGCCGGCAGCGGCAGCCACGGCACCGTCGCGGCCGCGCGCGAAGCGCTCGAGCAGGCCCGCACGCGCATGTCGCCGCGCCTCACGCCGCGCGGCACCACCCTGGCCAGCGTGCTGATCCACGGCACCGCGATCGCCGTGTGGGTGCTGCTGCTCACGCGCGCCCTGGTGCCGGGCCTGGTGTCCTGGTCGGTGGGCATCGCCTACGTGATCTACGACACGCTGCTGCTGTCCTTCGTGGCCTTCAAGATCCTGCCGCTGGCCGGCCCGATCTCGCGCCTGCATGCGCCGGCCAGGCCTGCGCCCGGCGCTCGCCAGCCGAGCCTCGGCGTGGTGGTGGCCGCCTACAACGAGGCCAGCGTGATCAAGGTGACGCTCGACGGCCTGTTCTCGCAGAGCGAGCCGCTGCAGCAGATCATCTTCGCCGACGACGGCTCGAGCGACGACACGATCGGCGTGCTGACCCGCCAATACGGGCTGGTGCAGGCCCCCGACGGCGAGCTGAGCGCGCCCAGCACGACCCACCCGAACCTGCGCTGGCTGCGCGTGCCGCACGGCGGCAAGGCCGCCGCGCTCAATGCCGCGCTGCTGCACATCGAGACCGACGCGGTGATGACGGTGGACGCCGACACGCGCCTGGCGCGCGACGCCTGCGCCGCGATGCGCCGCGCCTTCGCGGCCGAGCCGGCGCTGGTGGCCGCCACCGGCATCCTCACGCCGATCTGCGCGCGCACCCTGTCGGGCCGCTTCTTCCAGTGGTTCCAGACCTACGAGTACATCCGCAACTTCATCTCGCGCTTCGCCTGGATGCGCGCCGACAGCCTGCTGCTGATCTCGGGCGCGTTCGCCTGCTTCCGCCTCGACGCGCTGCTCAAGGTGGGCGGCTTCGACGGCGAGTGCCTCGTGGAGGACTACGAACTGATCCACCGGCTGCGCCGCTACGCGGTCGAGCACGGCGAGACCTGGCGCGTACGCGTGATCGGCGACGCCCATGCGCACACCGACGCGCCCGGCACGCTGCGCAGCTTCCTGCGCCAGCGCCGCCGCTGGTTCGCGGGCTTCCTGCAGACCCAGTACTGGAACCGCGACATGACCGGCAACCGCCGCTACGGCCAGCTCGGCATGCTGATGCTGCCGGTCAAGGCGCTCGACACGCTGCAGCCGATCTACGGCCTGACCGCCATCGCGCTGCTGTTCGTGTTCCTCGTCGAGCACCGCTTCCATGTGGCGCTGTCGATCTCGGGCGTGATCGCGGCCAAGATCGTGATCGACTTCGCCTTCCACCTCTGGTCGATCCATCTCTATCGACGCTGGACCGGCTATCGCGAGCAATCGAGCCTGGCGATCGCCTTCGTCGCCTCGGTGCTGGAGCCCTTCAGCTTCCAGGTGCTGCGCCATACCGGCGCCGCGCTCGGCTGGGTGCACTTCCTGCGCGGCAACCAGCGCTGGGGCGCCCAGGAGCGCACCGGCCTGGTCGGCGACGGCAACTGAGCCCGCCGCGCTTCAGCTTCAGAGCGGCTTGATCATGAAGTAGCGCGAGGTGCCGGCCGGCTGGCAGGGCACCTCGCCGAACACGCGAAAGCCGTGCTTCTCGTAGAAGCGCGGCGCCTGGAACGAAATCGTGTAGAGCACGGCGTTGTCGCAGCCGCGCCGTCTCGCCTCCTCCTCGGCACGGGCCAGCAGCTCGCTGCCCACCCCGCCACGCCGCAGCGTCTGCGGCAGATACAGCATGTCGATGAAGCACACGCCCAGCGAGGTGCGTCCCGACAGGCCGCCCAGCACTTCGCCGGTGGCCGGGTCGCTGACCACCAGGTCGAGCGGCGTGTTGTCGGGCTGTCCCGAATTGAGGTTGTTGTAGTCGTCGAGCTTGCGCGCGAGCAGCTCGCGCGCGGCCTCGTTCTTGCCCTCGGCGAGCTGGATCGAATAGGCGGCTTGGGTGGTCATCGGTTCGGGCGGATCGGTGGCGGATCGGTGGCGAAGCGGGCGCTGCAACAGCAAGCGCGGGAAAAAAAGAGCGCACATGGTGCCACGGCGCGGCGGCCCTGCCTATGCCGCGCGCGCTCGATGCCGGCGCACCGTCGCCACCTCGACGGAATCGATGCAATCGCGCCGCCCTTGCCTGTCGTCGCGAACCGCCGGCCGCTCAGGCCGACAAGCTCAGCAGCCCCGGCGCGCAATCGAAGTCGAGCGCGCGCGTCGCCTCGCTCATGTAGTCGACGAACACGCGGATCCGCGTGGGCAGGTGCTTGCGGCTCGGATAGCAGAGATAGTGGCCGCGATCCTCGTCGGCGAAGGCGCCCAGGCAGGCCAGCAGCCGTCCCTCGCGCAAGGCCTCGCAGGCCAGGTAGGCCGGCAGTTGCGCCAGCCCCTCGCCGTCCAGGGCCGCCTGCATCGCCAGCTCGGGATCGTTGAAGCCGTGGCGCGCCTCGGGCACGACGCGACGCACGCCGCCCTCGGCGCGAAACGTCCAGGCCTCGACCGAACCCGCCGCGCCGCGCAGGCCGATGCAGCGATGCGCGGCGAGCTCGCCGAGATCGCGCGGCAGGCCGTGGCGGCTCGCATAAGCGGACGAGGCGCAGACCAGCAGGCGCATCGGCATCAGCCGCCGGGCGATCAGTTGGCTGTCCTCCAGGATGCCGTCGCGAAACGCCACGTCGATGCGCCCGGCGGCGAAATCGGGCGGCCCGTCGTGCAGCAGCAGGTCGAGCGCGATCTCGGGATAGCGCTCGCGAAAGCCGCGCAGCAGCGGCGCCACCACGCGCCGCCCGAAGCCGCTGGCCGCGCGCACGCGCAAGGCGCCGCGCGGCGGCCCGCTGCGCAGCTCGCGCATCTCGTCGAGCGCCTGCGCGATCTGCTCGATGCCAGGGCGGCAATGCTCGTAGAACAACTGCCCCTCGCGCGTGAGCTGGGTGCAGCGCGTGGTGCGCAGCAGCAGGCGCGCGTCGAGCTGGGCCTCGAGCTTCTGCACGTTGCGGCTGACCGCCGAGCGGCCGATGCCGAGCCGCTCGCCGGCCTTCGCGAAACTCCCTTCGGCCGCCACCGCGAGGAAGGCGATCACGCCCGTGTAGCTGGTGGCGAAGCTGGCGGCGAAGACGTCGTCGCCGCCCGGGCGGGCGGCGGCGCGATGATCGGGAAACAGGGACATGGCTGGCTCGAACAGGGTTGCGGATCACCACAAGACGTCCGGCGCGCGCATGTTGTGACAGCGCTTCGCGTTTTTTCACCGGGCCGCCCGCGCGACCCGGCAAGCCCGCTCAGGACAGGTTCGCCTTGTCGAGCCCATAGGCCTTGTCGGCCGAGCCGGGCACGGTGCGAAAGCCGACGTTGAGACGGTTCCAGGCATTGATCGCCATCACCGCGAAGCTCAGGTCCGACAATTCCGCCTCGGAGAACTGCGTGCGCACGCGCTCGTAGATCTCGTCGGGCACGCCCTGCTCCGGCAGGCGCGTGAGCACCTCGGTCCAGGCCAGCGCGGCCCGCTCGCGCGGCGCGAACAGCGTCGATTCGCGCCAGATCGCCAGGTGGTGCAGGCGCAGCGCGCGCTCGCCATGCAGGCTCGCCTCCTTGACGTGCATGTCGACACAGAAGCCGCAGCCGTTCAGTTGCGAGGCGCGGATCGAGACGAGATCGAGGATGGCTCGCTCGATCGTGCTGTCGTGCAGCAGGTTGCTGAACTCGATCAGCTTGTGGAACAGCTTGGAGGATTGGCGCGAGGCATCGATACGTTGGGACATGAGGGCACTCCATGATGGGTGGATGGCGGCCGCGCGGCGCCGGCCCGATCGCCGGGTCCGGCCGCGCGCCGGACTGAACCCATGCTAGGAGCGAGCGATCAAGCGCGGAAGCCGCGCGGCGGGCTCACGCCGTTGCCGCGCGCGCACCAATCGCCTTGCCTTGATCGCCGCACATCAATCGCCGCGCATCAGGGAGCCGGCGCCCAGCCGTCGCCGCCGACGGCCTCGCCGCGCGCGGCGGCGATCCGCGCCAGCTTGTCGGGATTGCGCTGCACCAGGATGCGCCGGATGCGTTCGCCGTCGGTCTCGTAGGTCTGCGCCGATTCGAGCCGGCCGTCGATGAAGCGCAGCAGCGCCCACTGGCCGTTGAGCACGGCGAGCTCGGCACGCACCGCGCCCGGGAAGCGCCGCGCGCCCGCGTAGAAAAGCTGCGCGATGCGCCGCCCGCCCACCATCGGCCAGGGAAAGCTCGGCACCCGGCCGCCGCCGTCGCCGATCAGCACCGCATCCTCGGCCAGCAGCGCCTGCAGCGTCGCGAAATCGCCGCTCTCGAGCGCGCGCGCGAAACCCGCCAGCAACTGCCGATGCCGCGCCGGCGAGACGGCGAAGCGCGGCCGCGCCTCGCGCAACTGCGTGCGGGCACGGCTCACCAACTGGCGGCAGGCCGCCTCGCTCTTGCCGATCGCGCTGGCCACCTCGTCGTAGCCGGCGTCGAACACCTCGCGCAGCAGGAAGGCCGCGCGCGCCTCCGGCGTCAGGCGTTCGAGCAGCATCAGGAAGGCCACCGAGAGATCGTCGGCACGCTCGGCGAGCTGGTCGGGCGTGGCCGGCGCCTCGGACAGCGCGGGCTCGGGCAGCCAGAAGCCGCTGTAGTGCTCGCGCTGGACCTTGGCCGCGCGCAGCCGGTCGATCGCGATGCGGGTGGTGACCGACACCAGCCAGGCCTCGGCATTGTCGATCTCCTCGCGATTCGCGCCGTGCCAGCGCAGCCAGGCGTCCTGCACCACGTCCTCGGCCTCGGCGACCGAGGCCAGCATGCGATAGGCGATGCCGTGCAGGCGCGGACGCAGGCGGTCGAAGCGGCGTATCGCGTCGCGGGCGTTGCCGGCTTCGTCGCTGTCGCTGCCGTCGTCGGAGGCGGGATCGTTCGCGGCGGCTGGGGTTCGAATCATGATGGTCGGCCCGTGGAGAGGGGGCGGGATCGAGACATCGCCGCCTCCCGGCCCGGGCGGGAGCGCGGCGGACACGGCCCGCACGGCCGTGACCTTCGCCAGACGTTCGAGGCGACCCGTTTGTGACGGCCGCCGTCGAATTTTTCGCGCGCTGCCCGGTTTGCGTCGGGTTTGCGCCCGAATCTCGCTAAGTCAGCGCTAAGTCAGCGCTCAACCGGCGCTCAACCGGCGATGCTGCAGCGATGATCCTGCATCTCCTCGGCCGGCACGCCGAGCAGCGCATTGCCCGTGGCCGCCAGCACCAGGAAGCGTCGCGCATCGAGCTTGACCAGCGCCACGCCGGTATAGGCCAGCGGCTCGTGCTCGGCGGCCAGCTTCTCGCGCACCAGGGCGAAGGGATCGGTATGCGCCAGTTCGGCCGCGTCGATCTTCCTGGCCATGTAGCTGTGCCAGCCGATGCGCCCCGGCAGCGCGAACCAGCCATCGCCCAGCTTGCCGGTTTCGAGCGTGTCGAGCATCGCGCGCACCTTCGGCTCGAGACAGGAGATATGGATATGCAGCTGGTTCTGCGTGCGCGCGTTCTCGGCATTCACGGTCAGCGCGATGTCGGTCTCGCGCAGCGGCTTGCCGAGCTTCTCGGCCAGCAGCGCGCGCGCCTGCCAGGCGTACCAGAAGTAGTTGGGCGTGCCGGGCGCGGCCAGGCGGGGATCCTCGATGCCGGTGATGCGCTCGCTCGGCAGCAGCAGGTATTGATAGGGATCGCGGTCGACCTTGTAGAGCACGTAGCCGTGCGCGGTATCGACGAAGGCGCAGGGGCTGTAGCTTTCGCGGGCCTGGTAGTTCGGCAGGCACTGGCCGCTGATGCGCTTCCAGAGGATGTCGTGATCGACGGCCAGCGCCTCGCGCGCGGCCAGCAGCACGGCGAGGATGGGTAGCAGACGCAGGCAGGAACGGAACGAGGCGCGCATGGTTCGGGGCGGAAGCGGATCGAAGGCCGCGCGCGATGGCTCGCGCGCGGGGACGGCCCGGCGATTGTCCATCGTCGCGTCGCGCGCGACAAGCGCCGGCGCGGGCCGCTTCGCCCCGCGAAACGCCGGCACGGCGCTCGCCGGGGCAGGCGCCGCCCTGCCTGCTACCTCAGCGCGCCGAGCTCGCGCTCAGCCGCACCGAGCGATAGGTCTCGCGGCGCTGCGGATGGGTCAGCACGATCTGCCAGAGTTGCCCCTGGCGCGAGCGGAAGAAGCCCGCGCAGCAGAGCAGGTAGTACTTGAACATGCGATAGAAGCGCAGGTCGTAGCCCGACTTCAGGCTCGGCCAGGCCGCATCGAAACGCGCCCACCAGGCCATCAGCGTGCGGTCGTAGTCGGGGCCGAAGTTGTGCCAGTCCTCGATCAGGAAGCGCCCGTCCACCGCCTCGACGATCTGCCCCGGCGCCGGCAGCTTGCCGTTGGGGAACACATAGCGGTCGATCCAGGGATCGGTGCCGGCCGACTCGCTGGCGATGCCGATCGAATGCAGCACGAAGATGCCCTCGGGCGCCAGCAGCCGCCTGGCGGTATCGAAGTAGGTGCGATAGTTCTTCGGGCCGACGTGCTCGAACATGCCGACCGAGACGATCTTGTCGAAGCTGCCCTGCAGCTCGCGATAGTCCTGCAGCAGCAGCGTGACGGGCAGCCCGCGGCAGCGCTCCTGCGCCAGCGCCAGTTGCTCCTTGGAGACGGTCACGCCGGTCACCTTCACGCCGTAGCGCTCGGCCGCGAACTTGGCCAGGCCCCCCCAGCCGCAGCCGATGTCGAGCAGGGTCTCGCCGGGTTTCAACTGCAGCTTGCGGCACAGCATGTCGAGCTTGTCGAACTGCGCCTGCTCGAGATCGGTGGCGTGTTCCCAGTAGCCGCACGAATAGATCATGCGCGAATCGAGCATGGCCTCGAACACGTCGTTGCCGGCGTCGTAGTGCTGCTCGCCCACCTGGAACGCGCGGCTTCTCGACTGCAGGTTGAACAGGCGATGCCGCAGGTGCTCGTAGCCGAGCCGCAGCTTGGCCATGCCGAGCGCCGCCATGTCGATATCGGTGAGCAGCAGCCTGGTGAACAGCTCGTCGAGCCGCTCGCAATCCCACAGCCCGTCCATGTAGGCTTCGCCGAAGCCCAGCGACCAGCTCGAGAAGATGCGCCGATAGACCTCGCGGTCGTGCACCTGGATGTCCCAGGCGCGCTTGCCGCCGATCTCGACGTCGGCTGCCCTCAGCAGCGAAACCAGCGCCGCGGGCGCCGCGCCCGCCTGCCGGGAAGTCCCGTGTTCGGATTGGCCGGGGATGGAAGGTTCGGGTGTCATGCCGGCTGGTTCTCCAGTTCGAGGGTCGTGCGCCGCCAGGATTGCGCGGTCTCTTGTCGGGTCAGCACTATCGCCGGAACGCCGCCGGCCTGTGAAATTCAATATTCGAATGGACCCGATAGCCTGAACCCGCGGGCAGGCCCTCGCCCGCTACCGGCATCCCCCGCCTGTCTCGCCGCGTCCCGTGTCCGGAATGCACGTGAAATGGCAGCAATCGTCGCGCGGTTTTTATTGAGATTAGCTATCGAAAAAGGGAAACTGATTGCGTTTTCCGTGGGCTTCGATGCGTCTCGCGCCGCGCTGCAAATACGATAGCCGATCCGCGCCGAAACTGCCGCGAAGCGCCGCGCGCCTGCCGGGACCATCTCTGCACGCCGCGGCGGCTTCGCCCAGAATCCGCTGCGCGCATCGCCCGCCGCGAGGCGCGATGCGCGAGACCCGCCACGGAACACCTGCCCTCGCGCGATGCAGCCCGCTGCCGCGCCGGCAGCGCGTCGTGCCGAACCGATCGGCGCGCGCTCCCCACACTCAAGCTCAGGAGAAGTTTCATGTCCGACAAGACGACCCCGACCTACCTGACCCACGCGGCCGGCGCCCCGGTCAGCGACAACCTCAACATCCAGACCGCCGGCCCGCGCGGCCCGGCCCTGCTGCAGGACGTCTGGCTGATCGAGAAGCTCGCGCACTTCGACCGCGAGGTGATCCCCGAGCGGCGCATGCACGCCAAGGGCGCGGGCGCGCACGGCAGCTTCACGGTCACGCACGACATCACGCGCTACAGCAAGGCGAGGATCTTCTCGGAGATCGGCAAGCAAACGCCGATGTTCGCGCGCTTCTCGACGGTGGCGGGCGAGCGCGGCGCGGCCGATGCCGAGCGCGACATCCGCGGCTTCGCGCTGAAGTTCTACACCGAGGAAGGCAACTGGGACGTGGTGGGCAACAACACGCCGGTGTTCTTCTTCCGCGATCCGCTGCGGTTCCCGGACCTCAACCACGCGATCAAGCGCGATCCGCGCACCGGCATGCGCAGCGCCGACAGCAACTGGGATTTCTGGTCGCTGCTGCCCGAGGCGCTGCACCAGGTCACCATCGTGATGAGCGAGCGCGGCCTGCCGCGCAGCTTCCGCCACATGCACGGCTTCGGCAGCCACACCTACAGCTTCATCAACGAGGCCAACGAGCGCAGCTGGGTGAAGTTCCACTTCCGCAGCCAGCAGGGCATCGAGAACCTGACCGACGCCGAGGCCGAGCAACTGGTGGGCAAGGATCGCGAATCGCACCAGCGCGACCTGTACCAGAGCATCGAGCGCGGCGAGTTCCCGCGCTGGACGCTGTTCATCCAGGTGATGACGGACGCGCAGGCCAAGGCCTTCCCGTTCAACCCGTTCGACCTGACCAAGGTCTGGCCGAAGGGCGATTTCCCGCTGATCGAGGTGGGCTACTTCGAGCTGAACCGCAACCCCGAGAACTTCTTCGCCGAAACCGAGCAGGCCGCCTTCTCGCCCTCGAACATCGTGCCGGGGATCGGCTACTCGCCCGACAAGATGCTGCAGGCGCGGCTGTTCTCCTACCCGGACGCGCAGCGCTATCGGCTCGGCGTGAACTTCAACCACATCCCGGTGAACGCGCCGAAGTGCCCGTTCCACAGCTATCACCGCGACGGCGCGATGCGCACCGACGGCAACCTCGGCGGCACGCCCTCGTACTGGCCGAACAGCAAGGGCGAGTGGACCGACCAGCCCCAGTTGAACGAGCCGCCGCTGGCGATCGACGGCGCGGCCGCGCATTGGGATCATCGCGTCGACGAGGATCACTACCAGCAGCCGGGCAACCTGTTCCGCATGATGAACGAGGCGCAGAAGCAGGCGCTGTTCGACAACACGGCGCGGGCGATGGGCGACGCGCGCGAGGAGGTCAAGCAGCGCCACGTGGAGAACTGCGCGAAGGCCGATCCGGCCTATGGCGCGGGGGTGGCCGCGGCGCTGGCGAAGCTGGCGGCGGCCAAGTAAGGACGCGGCCGGCGCCGGTCAGGCCGCCGGCGCCGGGCCGATGCCCGAAGCCGACGGCTCGGCGCCATGCGGTTCGATCGCCGCGCCTACCTGAGCGAGGCCGGGTCGAAGATCACCAGCCGGCCGTCTTCATGAAGCCCGCAAGGCCAGCCGCCCAGCCGATAAGCCTGCCCTGCCCCGTCGAGCCAGGGCTCGGCCGGCAAATCCAGCCAACGATGGATCGCGAGGGTCGCCAGTACGAACATCGCATCCTCGCGCGCCTCGGACCAACGGAAATCGTCGCGCGGCGTGTTGCTGCCGGCGAGCCTTCGCTTGCGATGCTCGATGCGCTCGCCGGCCTGGCGGCGCTGGCATTCCAGCATCCATCGCTCGACGAAACCTTGGGCGGCATCGAAGCGCGGGTGCCGACGCAGGTGGGCCCGGCATTGCTCGATGGCATCGAGCCAGATGCGATAGCCCTCCGGCAAAGACTGCTCGAACGCAAGCAGGAAGGCCGGATCCAGATCGGCAGTCACGATCGCGCCTGCCACGGCTGCGTCCGGCAGCCCCGCGAACAGCGTGTCGGACGCGAGCAGCCGCAATACCTCGACGGCCTCGTCCGCGCTCACTGGTCCGAGTAGTCGAACACGCCGAGGAACAGCGGATCCTCGTCGATCTTGCGCGTGACGACCTTGGGATCGTAGGCGAAATCGTATTGCACCAACACGCTTCGGGCCTGCGTGATGCCGCGCGCCGCGGCCGCCGCCAACACCGCGTCGCGATACGAATCGGCATAGGACAAATCGGCGAGCAGGTCGCCGATATCGCTCATCTGGAAATCGAAATGATTGTTTTCCTGATCGCTCAGGCGGTAGTAGCCGACCCCGCACAAGTCCTGCAAGGTATCGATGTCGGTATCGCCGCTGCGATCCAGCATGCCGAGCCAGACCGACAGCACGCCCTTCTTCTCGAAGTTCTGCGTGTAGAAATCCTCGTCCTCGGAATAATCGCGCGATGCCATGGTTCAGGCTCTCCTATTGATGAAAACCCGACGGCAGCGCATCGTAGCCGCCGGTGATCCATTTGTCGGCCCACGGCCGGATGTTCTGCTTGAAATCCGACAGGCTGCTCGAGTTCTGGATGATCGACTGGAGCTGATTATGGACCATCTTCGAGCCCGGAGCCTTCGAGTTCGGCAGCCCGGTCGAGTGCTTCCAGCCGTTCGCGAGGCCGCCCTCGTTGAGGTCCGAAATCGGGATCGCGAAGTCCTCCTGCACCTGCTTCGCACTCACGTCCCACTGCTTCCATTGCGGCGCCTCAGCCACCATCAGCATCTCGTGATTGCCACCCGCGCCGCGCAATCCCGATTCGATCTTGGCGCGCAGGGCCGGCTGCTCGTACATCGTCGAGATCTCCTCCGGCGTGCGCGCGTCGAACCATTCGTTGAACTTGCCGCTGGCGAAGGTCGGGATGTCCTTGGCCGTGACCTTGTTGACGTCGAACTCCTCGCAGCCGGACAGCCCGAGCGGATCGATGCGCCCGGTCGGATTCTCGACGTAGCCCTGGGTGCGCAGGCCGCCCGCCAGGCCAAGCGGATCGGGACTCAGGTACTGGCCCGAGTCGGGATCGTAGTAGCGGTTCAGGTTGTAGCTGAGCCCCGATTCCTGGTCGGCCCATTGCCCCGGGAAACGCAGCGTGGTGTCGAGCGTGCCGGCCTCGTCGTTGGCCGCCGGCCTGTCCAGCAGCCGCCCCCACAGCGAATGCGCCCCCTTCCAGACACGTTCGCCGCGCGCATCGAAGATCGCCTTCGGCATGCCGACCTGGTCGGTCAGCATCGGATACAGGCCGTCGTCGGTTTCCTGCGCGAGCGGACGGAAACTGCCCGGGTCGATGTGCCAGGTCACCACCTCGCCGGTGGTGCCGTCGCGCAGTTCGGTCCAGCGCTCGGCCAGTGCCGGGCCGTCCCAGAGATAACGCGTGCTCTCGCGTGCTCCCACCCGGCGCTTGTCGACGCGCCGGTTGAAAGCGTCGTAGCGATAGGTCCACACGCCATGGTCGGGCGTGCTCAGCTTGACCAGGCGATTCAGGCCATCCCAGTCGTACCGCCAGGTCCTGGGCCGGAAGCCCGGCCGCTCGACGGTCTTCTCGATCGCGCGACCTCGTGCGTCGTAGCGCCAGCGCGCGTAGCCGACGCGCTCCGGCAGGCCGCCGGGCGCATGGCGATGCGCCTCGCCGGTGTCCTGCTCGCCGTGCGCGCCCAGGTTCATCGCCGCGTCGTAGCCATAGCGCTCGGCCGGCTGCCGCGCCGCGTCGACAGCGGTGACCTGGCCGCGCACGTCGCGCCGGTAGTCGATCGTATCGGCCTCGGTGTCGATGCCAGCCAGATCGCCTGCCGCATCGTAGCGATAGACCTGGCGCGTCAGCTGCTCGATCGCGCCGGCCGGATCGGTCTGCAGCATCGCCAGCAGATCCTCGGGGCCGGCCACCTGCTTGCGGATGCGCCCGCAGACGTCGTATTCGACGCGCGCGACGAAGGCCCCGGCGTGCCGGGCGATCTCGCGTCCGAGCCCGTCGCGCTCGATCTCGAGGCCGCCGACGCGCGTCAGCGCGCCGAGCGGGTCATAGGCGTAGACCGTCTCGCGGGTCGGCGTGGCGCGCAGGCAGCGGCGTCCCGACTCGTCGTAGACATGGCGCAGCAAGTCGCCATGCTGGTCCTCGCCGATCAGGCGGCCATGCGCGTCGTAGGCGAAGCGCGTCAGGTGCGGGTGCTCGCCCTGCACCTCGGCCGAGGCGAGCCGCCCGCCGGCGTCGTAGCGATAGACGATGCGGACATCGCCCGCGTCGATGGCGGTGATGCGGTCGAGCGCGTCGTAGCTGTAGCGCCATTCGGCGCCATCCGGCAGGCCGCGCGCCAGCAGGCGGCCGGCCGCGTCGCGCCGATACCGCGTGAGACGCCCTCCCCAGTCGATTTCCGAGCGTAGCCGGCCCGCCGCGTCGTAGTCGTAGGTCCAGGTTTCGCCCAGCGGATTGGTGACGCGGCTCAGGCAGGTGCGATGATCGTATTCGTAGCGCGTTTCCTGGCCGGCCGCGTCGATGCTGGCCGTCAGCAGGTCGAACGGCCCGTAGCGGCGCCGGATCACGCGGCCCAGCGGATCGACCTGCTCGATCGCCAGGCCCTCGCTGTTGTAACGCGCGCTCAGCACCGAGCCGTCGGCTCGCGTCACGGCGCGCAGCAGGCCGCGCGGGTTGTCGGGGCCCGGCGTGTAGTCGAAGCGCGTGAGCTGTCCATCGGGCGAGGTTTCGGCAAGCAGGCGCCCGAACACGTCGACCTCGCGGCGAAACCTCGCGCCGCTCGCCAGCACCACCTCGCTGGGCCGCAGGCGCGCGTCGTAGTCGAAGCGCGTCTCGGCCGCGCCGCGAACCACCCGCAGCAGCTCGCCGCGCGAACCATAGCGATATTGCGTGCGGGTGCCGTCGGGCTCGGTGCGCGCGATCAGGCGGCGCAGGTGATCGTATTCGAGCCGAATGCGCCCGCCCGAAGGCAGCACCACCGCCACCAGCCGCTGCTCCTCGTCGTGCTCGAAGGCCATCGCACGGCCACTCGCCTCGATCACGCCGACCAGTTGCCCCCGCGCGTCGTAGCGATAGTCGGTGCGCCGCCCGAGCGGATCGATGCGCGCGCTCAAGCGACCGAGCTCCCACTCGTAGCGCTCGGTGGCGCCGAGCGCATTGCAGTGCGCGACCACCAGGCCGTCGGCGTCGTGGTCGTAGATCGACTCGCCGTCGGCATCGATCACGCGGGTGCGTCCCGGCTCGTAGACGAAGCGCCCGCCGTGGTAGCCCTCGCGCGTGCCGGTTTCGATCACGCGGCCGTCGCGATCGTAGCGATAGTGAACCTCGGTCTGGTCGGTATCGCGCCAGCGCGTCATCCAGCCGTTGTCGTCGTAGTCGTAGCGGAACCCGCCGAACTGGCGGCTCGCGACCTCCACCAGACGTCCGCCCTGGTGGACATAGTCCACCAGCCGATGGACGATGCCATCCGCGTCGTGCAGCACGATCGCGAGCGGGTGCCGCTGCTCGCCGTGATAATGCAATGCGACGCGATAGCCATCGCTGTGCGCGAGTTCGGCAAGCCGGCCCTGCTCGTCGTAGCCGAAGCGGATCGCGTTGCCGTCGAGATCCTCGATGCGTTCCAGTCGTGCCGTGCCCACCTCCGCCAGCTCGGCGAAGATCAGCAGCCGTCGCGTGTCGCGATCGAGAATGCGCGGCTCGGCGCAACTGCCGACCAGACGATAGCGCGGCTCGCGCAAATTGATGCCGTCGAAGGCGCTGGCCGGCGCATCGAAGCCGAGCACCAGCCCGGCTCCGTCATGGAAGCGCACCACGCGGCCGTCGCGAGTCAGCCGTTGCGACCAGTTGTCGGTCCAGCGTTCGCCGAGCAGGCCGTGCCCGGTCGCGCGGGTGCGATAGCGTCGCGCCAGTTCGAGGGGCAGCACGCCGGGGATGTAGAGATCGCGGCGGCGCTCCACCAGCTCGCCGCTCGCCACGTCGACCGGATCCTTCTCGCAGGTGCGCTTGTTCTCGTCGACGCCGGTCTGCTCCACCGATTCGGTCGAACTCGGCCGAAAGCGCTCGCCCACCATATGCCCGAGCTTCGCGCCGATCAGGCCGCCCAGCAGCCCGGCCAGGAATTCCTGGCCGGCCGTCAGCTCCGGGTTCTTCGGGCCGTATTGCCCGGTGGTCTTGTCGATCCAGATGCTGTTGCGCCCCGAGTTGACCTTGCCGCTGCAATGCGTCTCGTGGCCGATCCGCACCAGCGGCAGGCCGTTGACGAAGATCGTCTTGCTGCCCTCGACCAGCGGCTCGGGCGCGCCCGAGTGATGCTCGCACTGCACCAGGTCGCTCACGCGCGCGACCTTCTTCTTCTCGAAGTAGACGGTGCGCGAGCCGGTCATGATCTTGCCGCAGTTGCTGCCCATGCTCTGGCTGGCCTGCGCGAGCGCGCTGCCCAGGCTCAGGCCGCCGGCCATCACGCAGCCAATGATCAGCGCGCCGGCCAGCCCGCCGGTGACGACCGTGGCGGCGATCGCCGCGCCGATCGCGACGCCCACCGCGAGCCCGACCATCATTCCCCAGAAGCCCGAGGAATGGGCGATGTCATCGCCAACACAGGCCGGGTGCGGGTCGCCCCGGCCGATGGTGAGCCCGAGCGCGTCGCCGAGCCGGGTGAAGCCGCTGGCCATCGCGCCCGTCACGCCGACCTTCTCCAGCAGCATCGCGCCGCCCAGCGCGATCACCGCGGGCGCCGCGGCCAGCGCGCCGGCACCGAGCGCGGCCGCGCCG
>NZ_VWWC01000156.1:0-16646 GCF_011753175.1 Burkholderia sp. Cy-637
CGCGCCCGGTCTGGCTCGCGGCGGGCCCCGGCAACAACGGCGGCGACGCGCTGGTCGCGGCCGTCGAGCTGCTGCGGCTCGGCGTGCAGGTCGAGGTCTGTTTGCCGGTCGAGCCGAAACCCGAGGACGCGCCCTGGGCGCTGGCGCTCGCGCGCGAGGCCGGCGTGCCGATCTCGCCCGAGCCGCCCGCCTCGCTCGACGCCTATGGCTGGTGCGTCGACGGCCTGTTCGGGATCGGCCTTGCGCGGCCCGTGGCAGGCCCCTTCGCGGCGCTCGCCGAGCTGCTGTCGGCGCGCTCGCGTGGCCTGGGGCGCGTGCTCGCGCTCGACGTGCCGAGCGGCATCGATGCCGACAGCGGCGCACGCGTCGGCGACGGCCCCGCCGTCACGGCCACCCACACACTGAGCTTCATCGCCGCCAAGCCGGGTCTGTATTTCGGCGACGGCCGCGACCATGCCGGCGAGATCGCGGTCGACACGCTCGACGCGGCGCCGGCCCGGCCGTCGGCCACGCTCAACGCGCCGGCCCTGTTCGCGCCTTGCTGGCCCGCGCGCGGGGCCGCCTCGCACAAGGGCAGCTTCGGCAGCGTGGCGATCGTCGGCGGCGACACCGGCATGTGCGGCGCGCCGATCCTGGCCGCGCGCGCCGCGCTGCATGCCGGCGCGGGCAAGGTGCATGTCGGTTTCCTCGGCGACGATGCCCCGCCCTACGACCCGCCCTTCCCCGAACTGATGCTGCATCCGGCGCGCTCGCTGAACCCCGAAGGGCTCAGCGCGATCGGCATCGGCTGCGGGCTGGGCACGCGCGAGCGCGCGATCGAGACGCTGCGCGAGGTGCTCGCGCTCGACCTGCCCTTGGTCATCGATGCCGATGCGCTGAACCTGGTCGCCGCGCATGCCGACTTGAACTCGGCCCTGGTCAAGCGCGGCGTGCGTCACGCCGTATCGATCCTGACCCCGCATCCGCTCGAAGCGGCGCGGCTGCTCGGCGCGCGCACCGCCGAGGTCCAGGGCGAGCGTCTCGCCGCCGCGCGCGAGCTGGCCGCGCGCTTCCACGCGATCGCGGTGCTCAAGGGTTCGGGCACGGTGATTGCCGAGCCGGCCGGGCGCGTGGCCGTCAACCCGACCGGCAATGCCGCGCTCGCCACCGGCGGCACCGGCGACGTGCTCGGCGGCCTGATCGCGGCCTTCGCGGCGCAGCGCCTGCCGGCCTGGGAAGCCGCGCTGGCAGGCGTCTACCTGCATGGCCTGGCGGCCGACTGCCTGAGCACGCTCGGCGCCGGCCCGGTGGGCCTGGCCGCCGGGGAACTGGCGCCGGCCGTGCGCCGGCTGCTGAACCGTCACTTTTACTCTCGCCTCGCGCCGTCGCCGCGGTGAGGCCGTTATACTGGATGGCCCCGCGCGCGCTCGATCCGCTCACGATCGATGCCGAGCACAGCGCGCGCGGCTTTCGCAGTCCCCGGTAGTCCGCCGGCAAGCGGCGCATCCCGCCGCCCACGCCTTCCAAGTCACGACAGTTTCGCCAGAACCGATATGACGCTGAATTCGCTCCCCGCCTGGTCCGCCCTCCAATCGCACTACGACGAGATCCGCGACGCGCAGTTGCGCGACTGGTTCGCCCCCGCCAACGATCCCGCGCCGACGCGCGCCGAACGCTTCACCGTGGCGGGCGGCGGCCTCGCGATCGACTTCTCGAAGAACCGCATCACCGACGCGACGCTGAAGCTGCTGGTGCAGCTCGCGCGCGAGGCCGGCGTCGAGGCGCGGCGCGACGCGATGTTCGCCGGCGAGGTGGTCAACCCGACCGAAGGGCGCGCCGCCCTGCACACCGCGCTGCGCGCGAGTTCGCCCGATGCGCCCTTCCACGCGCAGGTGCTGGCCGAGCGCAAGAAGATGGCCGCCTTCGCCGAGCAGGTCCGTGACGGCCGCTGGACCGGCTACACGGGCAAGCGCATCCGCCATGTGATCAACATCGGCATCGGCGGCTCGGACCTCGGCCCGAAGATGGTGGTGCACGCGCTCGACCACCTCGCCACCCGCGAGCTGTCCTGCGCCTTCGTCTCGAACGTGGACGGCGCCGATCTCTCCCGCGCGCTGGAGCACTGCGATCCCGAGGCAACGCTGGTGATCGTGGTCTCGAAGACCTTCACCACGCTCGAGACCATGACCAATGCGCGCTCGGCCCGCGACTGGCTGCTCGCGCACGGCTGCCCCGAGAACGCGCTGGCGAAACACTTCGTCGGCGTTTCGGCGAACCCGGAGGAAGTGGTCAAGTTCGGCATCGACGCGCACAACGTGTTCGAGATGTGGGACTGGGTGGGCGGGCGTTATTCGCTGTGGTCGGCGGTCGGCCTGTCGATCATGATCGCGATCGGGCCCGAGCAGTTCGACGAGCTGCTGGCCGGCGCCGACGAGATGGACCGCCATTTCCGCGAAGCGCCGCTGGAAGCGAACCTGCCGGTGCTGCTCGGCCTGATCGGCATCTGGTATCGCAACTTCTTCGGCTCGCAGAGCTACCTGGTGGCGCCGTATTCGGAAGCGCTGCACTTCCTGCCCTCGTACCTGCAGCAGCTCGAGATGGAGAGCAACGGCAAGTCGGCGCGCCTGGACGGCGCCTTCGTCGACTACCCGACCTCGGCCGTCACCTGGGGCGAGCCGGGCACCAATGGCCAGCACGCCTTCTTCCAGATGCTGCACCAGGGCCCGACCATCGTGCCGATCGACTTCATCGCGGTGCTCACGCCCGAGCACGCGCTGGCCAGCCATCACCCGAAGCTGCTGGCCAACTGCTTCGCGCAGAGCGAGGCGCTGATGCTGGGCCGCACGCTGGAGGAAGCGCGCAAGATCGCCGGCCCGGACAAGCCCGAGCTGGCGCCGCACCTGAGCTTCCCCGGCAACCGCCCGACCAGCACCATCCTGGTCGATGCGCTCACCGCGCGCACGCTGGGCGCCCTGATCGCGCTCTACGAGCACAAGGTGCTGGTGCAGGCCTCGGTCTGGAACATCAACCCCTTCGATCAATGGGGCGTCGAGCTCGGCAAGATCCTCGGCAAGGTGGTGGAGGCCGATCTCACCGCGGCCGACGTCGATCCCGCCAAGCACGATTCCTCGACCTCGGCGCTGATCGCGCGGGCCCGCGCGGCGCTCAAGCGCTGAGCGGCGACGCAAATACGAACGGCCGGGATTTCCGGCCGTTTGTTCGTGGACAGGACGAGATGCGTCGCGCCGCGAGTTCAGTTCGTGCTCGGCTCCGTGGCATCGGCGACGATGCGCCCGCCGTCGAGCGTGATCACCGTGCCGCAGCGGCGCGCGAGCGCCGGGTCGTGCGTGACCAGCACCAGCGTCGCGCCCTGCGCGCGATTGAGCTCGAACATCAGGTCGATCACGGCGTGGCCGGTGGCGGCGTCGAGGCTGCCGGTCGGCTCGTCGGCGAACAGGATCGCGGGATCGGTGACGAAGGCGCGGGCCAGCGCGACGCGCTGCTGCTCGCCGCCCGACAGCAGCTTCGGGTAGTGGCCGGTGCGCGCGCCGAGCCCGACACGCTCGAGCAGGCGGCGCGCGCGCTCGGCCGCCTCGCGCGCCGTGATGCCGCCGCGCAGTTCGAGCGGCAGCATCACGTTCTCGAGCGCGGTGAGATGCGGCATCAACTGGAAGGACTGGAACACGAAGCCGACCGAGCCGCTGCGCAGCGCCGCGCGCGCGTCCTCGTCGAGCCCCTGCAGATCCCGGCCGAGCAGGCGAACCGTGCCCTCGGTCGCGCTGTCCAAGCCGGCAAGCAGGCCGAGCAAGGTGGACTTGCCCGACCCCGAGGCGCCGACGATCGCCAGGCTGCTGCCTGCCGCCACCGTCAGGTCGATGCCGTCGAGGATCGTCAGTTCGCCGGCCGCATCGGCCACCCGTTTCGCCACTTGTCGAACTTCAATGATCGGTTCCGTCATCTTGAGCATGAAGCAGAGTGATTCCTGGAAAGACGGCCTGCGCGCCGTCGTGATCGCCGTGGTCGCCACGGCTGGGTTCGGCGGCCTCGGTGCCACCGCGCAGGCAGCCACGCAGGCGGCCGCGCCCGCGGCTACCTCACCCAGCGCGGCCAAGCCCAACATCGTGGTGCTCGGCGACAGCCTGTCCGCCGAATACGGCCTGCCGCGCGACACGGGCTGGGTCGCCCTGATGCGCGCGCGCATCGCCGATCAGCGAATCGATTATAGCGTCGCGAATGCCAGCGTCAGCGGCGACACCACCAACGGCGGCCGGGCCCGCCTGCCCGCCGTGCTCACGCGCCTGAAGCCCTCGATCCTGATCGTCGAACTCGGCGCCAACGACGCGCTGCGCGGCGTGCCGCTGGCCACCACCGAGCAGAACCTGCGCGCGATCGTGGCGCAGGCGCAGCAGGCCAAGGCAAAGGTGGTGCTGGTCGGCATGTACGTGCCGCCCAACTACGGCCTCGATTACACGCAGAAGTTCCATGCCATGTACGGCACGCTCGCGAAGGAGCTGCGCCTGCCGCTGGTGCCCTTCCTGCTGGCCGGCCTCGAGGACAAGCCCGACCAGTTCCAGGACGACCAGAACCACCCGAACCAGGGCGCGCAGCCCAGGCTGCTCGACAACGTCTGGCCGGTGGTGAAGCCGCTGCTGGGGCCGGGCGCGCACTGAGGCTCGCGGGAGGCGCAAGAGCGTCACCCTGCCCCGCAGCTCTCCCGCCTCGCCGCCAAAGAAAAAGCCCCGCTCGGTTTCGAGCGGGGCTTTTCGCTGTAGCTAGGTGCCTGGAGGCGCGGCGGCGATCAGTTGTCGTCGCTGCGGCTGCTGCTGTCGCCCAGCGAGCCGTAAATCTTGACCTTCGAGCGGTCGCGCAGCGCCTTCATGTAGGCTTCGCTCTCGCTTTGCGCATAGACCTGGGCCAGTTGTTGCTGGGCGGCGGTCAGTTGCTGCGGATCCACCGGCGCGGGCGGCACGATCGCGTTGACGCGGAAGATCGCGTAACCGCCGTTCGCGCCGAGATCGACGCCGACATAGGCCGGCAGCGACTTCGCGTCGGCCTTGTAGATCGCCGCGATCGCCTCGGGCGACAGGCCCAGCGTCTGCGTGCGCGAGACTTTCTCGGCCGGCAGGAAACCATCGGTCGACTTCGACTTCTGCAGCGCCGCCAGCTTTGCCGCGCCGTCCTGCTTGGCCAGCTTCGCGCTTTCGTCGGCGATGTACTTCTGGCGCACCACGTCCTTGATCGCGTCCAGCGCGGGCACCGCGGCCGGCTTGTCGGCCGTCACGCGCGCGGCGATCAGGGTGCTGTTGCCGACGTCGATCGCCTGCGTGTTGTTGCCGTTCTTGACCGAGTCCGCCGCGAACACGGCGGCCAGGAACTTCGGATTGTTGAGCGGGCTGTCAGGCGGCAGGGCCGGGTTCGGCTGCGGCGTGACGGTGGCGGTCTGGATCGTCAGCTTGTACTTGTCGGCGGCCGGCTGCAGGCTCTTGGCCTTCTCGTAGACCTGCGAGGAGAAACCTTCCGAATTGTCGCTGAAGGCCTTGGCCGCGAACTGCTGCTTGAGCTCGGTCGCGATCGAATCCTTGACCTCGTCGAAGGGCTTGACCACGGCCGGCTTCACGTCGGTCGCCTTGAGGATGTGGTAGCCGAGGTCCGACTCGACCACCTTGCTGAGCTCGCCCGACTTCAGCGCGAAGGCCGCATCGTCGAAGGCCGGGCCGCCGGCGGTCGAGCCGCGCGTCACGTAGCCCAGGTCGCCGCCCTTGGCTGCCGAGGGCGCGTCCTGCGAATTCTTCTCGGCGATCTGCGCGAACTGATCCGGGTGGGCCGTCACCTCGGCCAGCAGCTGGTCGGCCTTGGCCTTCGCGGCGGCCTTGTCCGAGGCGCTGGCATTGCGCGCCGCGGCGATGAAGATGTGGCTCACGCGCACCTGCGCCTCGGTGCGGAAGCGCGCGGTGTTGTCCTCGTAGAACTTGTGGAGGTCCGCGTCGGACGGCTGCGCGTTGGCGGCAGCCGCGGCCGGCGTGAACACCAGGTACTGGATGCTGGCCGTCTCGGGCGTAACGAACGCTTGCTTGTGCGCGTCGTAGTAGGCCGAGAGCTGGGCGTCGGTCGGCTGGACCTTGGCGGCGTAGTCGGCCGGCTTCAGCACGATCGCCTGGATCTCGCGCTGCTGCTGCGCCAGGTCGGTCAGGCGCTGGGCCACGCTCTTGGGCGTGAAGGCGCTGTTGATCAGGTTGTTGGGCAACTGGCTCTGCGAGAGCTGGTAGCGCACCGATTCCTGGTACTGGTCCGGCGTCATGCCCTGCATCGCCAGCAGCTGCGTGTAGCGCTCGGCGTCGATCGAGCCGTCGGGCTTGCGCAGCGAGGCGATGATCGGATTCGACATCAGCGCTTCGCGCACCGCGTTGTCGGAAGCCGTCAGGTGCAGGCGGCGCACCTCGTCGGTCAGCGCGCGCTGCTCGATGATGCCGTCGAGCAGTTGCTGGCGACGCTCGGGCGTGTCGAACTGCTTGGCGTCGAAGTTCGCGCCGAGGGCCTGGCGCGCCTGGTCGATCTGCTGGCGATAGGCGCCGTCGAATTCGGCGCGCGTGATCTTGTGTCCGTCGACCGATGCCACATTCGCGCTGTCGTCGAAGAAGTCGCGGAAGCCCTGTACCCCGACGAACCCGAGCCCCGGAAGCACGATCAGGAGCAGGAGGAACATCATCAGGCGCTGGTGATTGCGGAAGAAATCGAGCATGCGGAACCGAAGTGGCTGGACAAAACGACTGATATTACATCAGTGGCAAGGAAAAAAGGCGAAACCGGGGGGCGACCGCGCGCCGAACCTGCCGATCGACGCCGGCGCAGCGGTTCCGACCATGCGTGACACGCGCTCGTGCATCGGCACATGCCGCGTCGCCATTCACGAAAAATGCAATATATCGATCGATTGGAAATACAAAGCGGGCGGCTTGCCCCGGAAAAGCACGACCTGCCGACCCTGCATGCCATCGAATAAATCAAAACCTCGGAATTACGGTTTCTTCGTCGATCGATTTGCAGTAACAATACGACGACGCCCGCTTCACGGCGCCCTGGCGCGAGGGGCGTGGCCGTTGCCGGCTGGCCACGCCGCGCCTGATTCCACTGCCGTTTGCCAATCGATAATCGGCCGCCCGATTTGATTTCCTTTTGTTTTACTCGTTGCAAATCGGGCGAATCGATAACAAAGAGAGAAAACAATGTCCGAGAAATCCCTGGACGAACGCTCGCCGCGTCGCGCGTTCCTGTCCGACATGGCCAAACTCGCGGCGGCCGGCGTGGTCGCCGGCTGGACCCCGATCTATCAGGTTGCCGCGCACGCGCAAACCACCGGCGCCACGCCGCCGAATTTCCCCGCCGACCTGCCGCTCTACAAGCAGGCCTTCCAGAATTGGAGCGGCGAGATCGTCCTGCAGGATGTCTGGACCGCCGCGCCGCGTTCGGCCGCCGACGTGCTGAACGTCGTCAACTGGGCCCGCGCGAACGGCTACAAGGTCCGCCCGCGCGGCCACATGCACAACTGGTCGCCGCTCACGCTCGACCCGGCGGCCGGCACCGCGAACCTGGTGCTGCTCGACACCACGCAATCGCTGACGGCCGTCTCGGTCGACACCTCGAGCAGCCCGGCGCGCGTCACGGCGCAAACGGGCGTCTCGCTCGAATCGCTGCTGGCCACGCTCGAGGCCAGCCAGCTCGGCCTGGTGGCCGTGCCGGCACCGGGCGACATCACGCTCGGCGGCGCCCTCGCGATCGACGCGCACGGCACGGCCGTGCCGGCCACCGGCGAAACGCGCCAGCCCGGCCAGACCTACGGCTCGCTGAGCAACCTGGTGGTCTCGCTGACGGCCGTGGTGTTCGACTCGGGTTCGCAGCAATACGTGCTGCGTACCTTCCAGCGCAACGATCCCGACATCGGCGCCCTGCTCGCGCACGTCGGCCGCGCCTTCGTCGTCGAGGCAACCCTGGTCGCCGCGCCGAACCAGCGCCTGCGATGCCAGAGCTATACCAACATCCCGGCGACGGAGCTGTTCGCGCCGGCCGGTTCGAGCGGGCGCACCGTGGCGTCCTTCCTCGACCAGACCGGCCGCATGGAAGCGATCTGGTTTCCGTTCACCGCGAATCCCTGGCTCAAGGTCTGGACCGTCGCGCCGAACAAGCCGCTGCTCTCGCGAGCGGTCACCCAGCCATACAACTATCCGTTCTCCGATTCGATTCCGAAGCAGTTGTCGGATCTGATCCAGGGCATCATCGGCGGCGGCGACGGCAGCCTGACGCCGCTGTTCGGGCAGACCCAGCTCGCCGTCACCACCGCGGGCCTGGCGCTCACCTTGTCGGCCGACATCTGGGGCTGGTCGCGCACCGTGCAGCAGTACATCCGCCCGACCACGCTGCGGGTGACCGCCAACGGTTATGCGGTGCTGACACGCCGCGCCGACGTGCAGCGCGCCATCAACGAGTTCGTGCAGTTCTACCAGAACCGCGTGAGCGCCTACCAGGCGCAGGGCCTGTATCCGATGAACGGCCCGGTGGAGATCCGCGTGACCGGCCTCGACCAGCCGGGCGACATCGGTGCCGGCACGGTCGCGCCGACCCTCTCGGCGCTCAAGCCGCGCCCGGATCATGCCGAATGGGATGTGGCGGTGTGGTTCGACATCCTCTCGCTGCCCGGCACGCCCTCGGCGGATCGCTTCTATCGCGAGATCGAGCAGTGGATGCTGTCGAACTACAGCGGCTCCTACGCGACGCTGCGCCCCGAATGGTCGAAGGGCTGGGGCTATACCGATACGGCGGCCTGGCAGGATGCCACCATGATCGGCACCACCATCCCGGGCCTGTATCGCGACGGCCAGCCCGCTTCGAGCAACTGGGATACCGCGCGCGCCACGCTCGATCGCCTCGACCCGAGCCGGATCTTCAGCTCGCCGCTGCTCGACAAACTGCTGCCCTGAAGGCGGTGCCCCGGGCGGCGACGGGATCGTGCTGCCCGGGCAAACATGTCGTCGAGGCGCGCCAAAGCAAAAAGCCCCGTGAGCGTGAACTCACGGGGCTTCGTACTGAATCTGGCGGAGCGGACGGGACTCGAACCCGCGACCCCCGGCGTGACAGGCCGGTATTCTAACCAACTGAACTACCGCTCCTTGGTGTGGTACCGCAGGCAAGATCACGAAACTGGTGGGTGCTGAGAGGCTCGAACTCCCGACCTACGCCTTGTAAGGGCGCCGCTCTACCAACTGAGCTAAGCACCCGTTTCGCGCTTGCCACCTGCCTGCCGACATCCTGGATACTGCGTGTGGACATCGTCAAGCAGCGAGCCTGCTAGTTTAGCGCATCCTTCAGAGCTTTGCCAGCCCTGAATTTCGCGACCCGCGCCGCCTCGATGCGGATCGTTTCGCCGGTTTGCGGGTTGCGCCCATTGCGCGCGATCCGCTCGCCCACCTCGAAGGTGCCGAAGCCGGCCAGCGTGACGCTGCCGCCGGTTTCCAGCGCCTGCACCACACCGGCGATCAGCGCGTCGAGCGCGCGTCCTGCCGATGCCTTGGATAAATCTGCCTCGCGTGCGATGTGGTCGATCAAGTCCGTCTTGTTCATGCCGTCCCCTTTCGTCAGTGGTCCCATGTCAGGACGGCCGCCCCGTTGTCGGCCGTCGCCCGGTACATGCCGGGTCGATCATTAAATGAAGCCGAAACGGGCCTGTCAAGCGCCGAAGCTGAGACAGCGCAAGGGATTGATGCATCTTTCGCCACGAAGCGCCAATAAAAAACCCGCGGCGATGGCCGCGGGTTGGTTCCCTGCGTGGAGCTTCATGCTTCGAAGCTCACACTGTGGGATGCGCTCAGTGCTTGACGACTTCCGTCGAGGCATCTTTCGGGGCTTCGGCAACCGGCGCCGCGGCCTTCGCTTCGTCCTCGGGCAGCGCGCTCGGCGTACGCTCGAGCGCCAGTTCGAGCACCTTGTCGATCCAGCGGACCGGCACGATCTCGATGGCGTTCTTCACGTTGTCCGGAATGTCGGCGAGATCCTTCACGTTCTCTTCCGGGATCAGCACGAGCTTGATGCCGCCGCGATGCGCCGCCAGCAGCTTCTCCTTCAGCCCGCCGATCGGCAGCACTTCGCCGCGCAGCGTGATTTCACCCGTCATCGCGACATCCGCGCGGACCGGGATGCCGGTCAGCACCGACACCAGCGCCGTGGTCATCGCGATACCGGCGGACGGACCGTCCTTCGGCGTCGCGCCTTCCGGCACGTGGATGTGGATGTCCTGCTTCTCGAAGGCCTCGTCCTTCACGCCCAGGCGGCGCGAACGCGAACGCACCACCGAGCGCGCGGCCTCGACCGATTCCTTCATCACGTCGCCGAGCGAGCCGGTGCGGATCACGTTGCCCTTGCCGGGCATCACCGCCGCCTCGATCGTCAGCAGGTCGCCGCCGACTTCCGTCCAGGCCAGGCCCGTGACCTGACCCACCTGGTTTTCCTTCGCGGCCAGGCCGAAGTCGTACTTGCGCACGCCGAGGAAGGTGTCGAGGTTGCCGGCATCGACCTTCACCGGGCTCGCCGCCTTCTTCAACAGCAGCATCTTCACGACCTTGCGGCAGATCTTCGAGACTTCGCGCTCGAGCGAACGCACGCCCGCTTCACGGGTGTAGTAGCGAATGATGTCGCGGATCGCTTCTTCCGTGACGTCGATCTCGCCGTCCTTCAGCCCGTTGTTCTTCTTCTGCTTCGGCAGCAGATAGCGTTGCGCGATGCTGACCTTCTCGTCTTCCGTGTAGCCCGACAGGCGGATCACTTCCATCCGGTCCAGCAGCGGCGGCGGAATGTTCAGCGAGTTCGAGGTGGCCACGAACATCACGTCCGACAGGTCGAAATCGACTTCGACGTAGTGATCGGCGAACGTGTGGTTCTGTTCCGGATCGAGCACCTCGAGCAGCGCCGACGACGGATCGCCGCGGAAATCCATCCCCATCTTGTCGACTTCGTCGAGCAGGAAGAGCGGATTGCGCACGCCGACCTTGGTCAGGCTCTGCAGGATCTTGCCCGGCATCGAGCCGATGTAGGTCCGGCGGTGGCCGCGGATCTCGGCCTCGTCACGCACGCCGCCGAGCGCCATGCGCACGAACTTGCGGTTCGTGGCGCGGGCGATCGACTGGCCGAGCGAGGTCTTGCCGACGCCCGGGGGCCCGACCAGGCACAGGATCGGCGCCTTGACCTTGTCGACGCGCTGTTGCACCGCGAGATACTCGAGGATCCGTTCCTTGACCTTCTCGAGGCCGAAGTGGTCCTCGTCGAGCACCTGCTCGGCGTTCGACAGGTCGTTGTTGACCTTGCTCTTCTTGCGCCACGGCAGGCCGATCAGCGTGTCGATGTAGTTGCGCACGACGGTGGCCTCGGCCGACATCGGCGACATCAGCTTGAGCTTCTTGAGCTCGGCATCGGCCTTCTTCTTGGCTTCCTTGGGCATGCGCGCGGCATTGATGCGCTTCTCGAGCTCCTCGAGATCGGCGCCTTCCTCGCCCTCGCCCAGTTCCTTCTGGATCGCCTTGACCTGCTCGTTCAGGTAGTACTCGCGCTGGCTCTTCTCCATCTGGCGCTTGACGCGGCCGCGGATGCGCTTTTCCACCTGCAGGATGTCGATCTCGGCCTCGAGCTGCGCGAGCAGGTGCTCGAGACGCTCGATGACGGGGAACATTTCCAGGATGTGCTGCTTCTGGTCGAGCTTGAGCGGCAGGTGCGCCGCGATCGTGTCGGCCAGGCGGCCCGCCTCGTCGATGCCCGACAGCGAGGTCAGGATCTCCGGCGGGATCTTCTTGTTCAGCTTCACGTACTGATCGAACTGGGACACGATCGCGCGACGCAGGGCCTCGGTTTCGGCGCTGTCGGCGTGGTCGGGTTCGAGCGGCAGCACTTCGCACGAGAACTGGGTTTCCTGTTCCTCGATCGACAGTGCCTGGGCGCGCTGCAGGCCTTCGACGAGCACCTTCACGGTGCCGTCAGGCAGCTTCAGCATCTGCAGGATGTTGGCGATACAGCCGACCTCGTACATGTCCTTTTCGGTCGGCTCGTCCTTCGCGGCGGTCTTCTGGGCGACCAGCATGATGTGCTTGCCGCCTTCCATCGCCGCCTCGAGGGCCTTGATCGACTTCGGCCGACCCACGAAGAGCGGGATCACCATATGCGGGAAAACGACGACATCCCGCAGCGGCAGCAGCGGGAGCGTAATGCGTTCCGGCGGGAGAAGTTGGGTGCCTGACATTTTCATTTCCCCATGAGTGGAATCAATTGTTCGGTAGTTGAGGCCGGCGAAACGGATTGCAAGCCTTCAGCGCGTGGGAAATATTCGGTAAAAAAGTCGCCGTGCAGCGGGAAGTCAGTGTTACCCACAAGACTAAACGAAAAAAGCCGTTCACGACGCCATGAACGGCTTTTTTGCTTCCTCAGACAGTCAAGCCGATCAATTCGAACCCGCCACTTTTGGCGTGTCCTCGTAGATCAGCAAGGGCTTGCCGTCGCCATCGATCACGTTGTCGTCGATGATGACCTTGCTCACCCCCTTCAGGGTCGGCAATTCGTACATCACGTCGAGCAGCGCCTGCTCGATGATCGAACGCAGGCCGCGCGCCCCGGTCTTGCGGCGGATCGCCTTGCGGGCCACCGCCTGCAGCGCGTCGGGGCGCAGTTCCAGCTCCACGCGCTCCATCGCGAACAGCTTCTGGTACTGCTTGACCAGCGCGTTCTTCGGCTCGACCAGGATCTTCATCAGGGCGGCCTCGTCGAGCTTGCCGAGCGTGGCGACCACCGGCAGACGGCCGATCAGCTCGGGAATCAACCCGAATTTGATCAGGTCTTCCGGCTCGACCTCGCGCAGCACCTCGCCCGAATCGCGCTCCTGCTTGCTCTTCACCGAGGCGCCGAAGCCGATGCCGGTCTTTTCGGTGCGATCGGTGATGACCTTCTCCAGGCCGTCGAACGCGCCGCCGCAGATGAACAGGATGTTGGTCGTGTCGACCTGGATGAAATCCTGGTTCGGATGCTTGCGCCCGCCTTGCGGCGGCACCGAGGCCATGGTGCCCTCGACAAGCTTGAGCAGCGCCTGCTGGACACCCTCGCCCGACACGTCGCGGGTGATCGAGGGGTTGTCCGACTTGCGGCTGATCTTGTCGATCTCGTCGATGTAGACGATCCCGCGCTGCGCCTTCTCGACCTCGTAATTGCAGTTCTGCAACAGCTTCTGGATGATGTTCTCGACATCCTCGCCCACGTAGCCGGCTTCGGTCAGCGTGGTCGCGTCGGCGATCACGAAGGGCACGTTCAAGAGGCGAGCCAGGGTCTGCGCGAGCAGCGTCTTGCCGGAGCCGGTCGGCCCGATCAGCAGGATGTTGCTCTTCGAGAGCTCGACCTCGTCCTTCTTGTCGAGATGCTTGAGACGCTTGTAGTGGTTGTAGACGGCCACCGCGAGGATCTTCTTCGCGCGCTCCTGGCCGATCACGTACTGATCGAGGATCTCGCGGATTTCCTGCGGGCTCGGCAAGTCCGATTTCGACAGACTGGCTTCGACCCCGGATGCGGCGGCCTCGTCGCGGATGATTTCGTTGCAGAGGTCGATGCACTCATCGCAGATGAACACCGACGGGCCGGCGATGAGTTTCTTCACCTCATGCTGGCTTTTCCCGCAGAACGAGCAATACAACAGCTTTTCGCTGTTCGAACCTTTTTTGTCCGCCATGGATGTATGAGCCTCCGGACACACGAGTTACATAATACGCCGTTTGGCCAGCCGCCCATGACGTCGCCATGGGTATTGGCCGGCCGCGCTGGTCTTGCCGCAGATGCTCGAGGCGCGAGGCGCCGCCCGTTTTGGGGCGGCACCCCGTTTGCTGGGATTACGGACGCTTGGCCGTCACGTGGTCGATCAGGCCGTAAGCCTTGGCATCGTCGCTGGACATGAAATTATCACGATCCGTGTCGCGCGCGATCCGCTCGACGTCCTGGCCGGTGTTGTCGGCCAGGATCTTGTTCAGGCGCTCGCGCAGGTACAGGATCTCGCGCGCCTGGATCTCGATGTCCGAGGCCTGGCCGCGCGCGCCGCCCAGCGGCTGGTGGATCATCACGCGCGCGTTGGGCAGCGCGTAGCGCTTGCCCTTGGCGCCCGAGGACAGCAGGAAGGCGCCCATGCTGGCCGCCAGGCCCATGCACAGCGTCGACACGTCCGGCTTGATGAACTGCATCGTGTCGTAGATCGCCAGGCCCGCCGAGACCGAACCGCCCGGGCTGTTGATGTACAGGCTGATGTCCTTGTCCGGGTTTTCACTCTCCAGGAACAGCAGCTGCGCGACCACCAGGTTCGCGGTCTGGTCGTTCACTTCGCCGACCATGAACACGATCCGCTCCTTGAGCAGACGCGAGTAGATGTCGTACGAACGCTCGCCGCGGCCGCTGGTCTCGACCACGATCGGCACCAGCCCGAGCGCCTTCGTCTCGAAATCCTGCGGAGCATGGGAAGCCAGCGTATCCAGCAATTCAGCGCGATTGATCATGCAATGAGCCTTGTCCGAAATGAATGTTGAACGGAAGAAAGGACCGCCGGCGCGAAGTTTCGCGTCGCCGGCCGGCCTTGGGCCGGCCCTCGACGCAAAAACGGCGTGCGGGCCGTCGCTCCGACAGCCGGCACGCCGCTGAAACGACGCTTAAGCCTGCGCGGATGCGCTGGCCAGTGCCTCGAAGCTCACTTCCTTGTCCGTCACCTTCGCCTTGCCGAGCACGAAGTCGACGACGTTGCTTTCAACGACGAACGCTTCCATTTCGGCCAGGCGCTGCTGGTTCGAATAATACCAGCGGACCACTTCCTTCGGGTCTTCGTAGCTCTTCGCGAACTCGTCGACTTCGGCACGGATCTGCTCGGGCTTCGCTTCCAGGCCGTTGGCCTTGACCAGCTCGGCGATCACCAGGCCCAGCTTGACGCGGCGCTCGGCCTGCTCCTTGAACATCTCGACCGGGATCGGGGCATTCGCCGCGTTGGGCACGCCGCGTTGCGCGAGATCCTGGCGAGCCATCTCGACCAGGCGCTGCTGGTCCTGCTCGACCAGCGCGTTCGGCACGTCCAGCTCCGAGATCTTCAGGACCGCGTCCATCACCTGGTTCTTGACCAGCGACTGGGTGCGGCGCTTGGCTTCGCGCTCGAGGTTGTCCTTGATCTCGCCGCGCATCTTGGCGGTGTCGCCGTCCTCGATGCCGAGCGTCTTGGCGAACTCGCCGTCGATTTCCGGCAGGTGCGGCCACTCGACCTTCTTCATCGTGACCGTGAACTTCGCCGTCTTGCCGGCGACGTCCTTGCCGTGATAGTCCTCGGGGAAGGTCAGGTCGAACTCGCGAGCCTCGCCGACCTTCAGGCCCAGCGCGGCCGTCTCGAATTCCGGCAGCATGCGGCCTTCGCCGAGCACGAACGGGAAGTCTTCGGCGGTGCCGCCGGGGAAGGCGACGTCGTCGATCTTGCCGACGAAGTCGACCGTCACGCGGTCGCCGTTCTGGGCAGCCGTTTCCGTGCCGCCGTCGCCATGCTCGCCGCCTTCGCCGCGAGCGTGGAAGTGCACACGCTGCTTGCGCAGGATGTCCAGGGTGCGATCGATCTCGGCGTCGCCGATGCTGGTGGTCGAGCGCTCGACCTCAGCGGTGGCCAGATCGCCGATCTTCACTTCCGGGTAGACCTCGAAGGTCGCATCGAACGCGTAGGCGTCGGCAACTGCCTCGGCCTTCGGCGCGAAGCTCGGCTGGCCTGCCACGCGCAGGTTCTCGGTGCGGCTGACTTCGAAGAACTCCTGGCCGATCTTGTCGCTCAGCACTTCCGCCTCGACCTGGCCCGCGTATTGTTGCGCGACCATCTTGAGCGGCACCTTGCCCGGGCGGAAGCCCGGCATGCGCACGTTCTTCGCGAGTTTCTGGATACGGGCGTCGATCTCCTTCTGCACGACTTCCTTGGGCAGGGAAATCGTCACACGGCGTTCGAGCTTGCCGAGGTTTTCAACAACGTTAGCCATGGCTTCAATCGTCCTAAAATTATTCGAGCGAATCGGTTTTCCTTGCCGTGCCCGCCTCGCGACGCGATAGTCCCAGTGGTCATCGCACCGCCGCCGTTCCCATTCGTCGGCACCGCCGCCCCGCCTTGCGGAGCGCGGCGCCTGCGGCTTGAAAAGCACGGCTTTGGCCGGAAGAATCGACTATTCTAGCAAACTATTTTCCCCAAGCCGCCAGATTGCGCCCTCGCGCGCAAAGTGCGCGCCCCGCGCCTCGATTCCGGTCATACCGTCCCGCCTATTCGCCGCGCGCCGCCGGCCTGTTAAGCTCGCGTCTGCCCGGCTCGGCACCACGCGCCGGCGACGCGGGCACCCCGATCGCAACCCGGCCGCAGCCGCGGCGAACGTTGCGACCCCAACCGAATATTCCACCGGAGACACCATGCAGCCCTTCCCGTCCGCGCCTGTCGTCGTCATTGCGCCCGATTCGTTCAAGGGATCCTTGTCCGCGCAACAGGTGACGGACGCGATCGCCGCCGGCCTGCGCCGCGCGCGGCCCGACGCGATCGTGCGCGGCTGCCCGATGGCCGACGGCGGCGAGGGCACGCTCGACGCGATGCTCGCGCACGGCGGCACGCG